>JAQTNG010000241.1 GCA_028714015.1 Elusimicrobiota bacterium
CGTCGCATGAGCATTGGTTCGGCACCACCGAGCAGCAGTACGACCTGTACTACGGCATGGTCTGGGGCACGCGCACGGCGTTCAAGGTCGCGGTGAAGGTCGTCGGTTTCTCCGTGATCATCGGCGTGCTGCTCGGCGGCGCGGCCGGCTTCTACGGCGGCTGGGTCGATGAGATCATCATGCGCTTCACCGATGTCGTGCTCGCCTTCCCGGACCTCGTGCTCGCCGTCGTCATCGTCGCGATCGCGGGGCCGAGCCTCGAGCACGTGATGTACGCCGTCATGGCCGTCTCCTGGCCGTCCTACGCCCGCTTAATGAGGGGCGATGTCATGTCCGTCAAAGAACGGGACTTCGTCGCCGCGGCGCGCGCGCTGGGCGCGTCCGACGCGCGCATCCTGTTCCGCCACATCGTCCCGAACTCGATCTACCCCGTGCTCGTCGTCGCGTCGCTGTCCACCGGCTCGGTGGTGATCACGGCGGCCGCGCTCTCCTTCCTCGGCCTGGGCGCGCCGGTGGGCTACGCGGACTGGGGCCAGCTGATCTCTCTCTCGAGAAACTGGATCCTCGGGTCATCGGGAAATCCTTTCGAGTATTGGCACACGGTGTTCATCCCCGGCATCACGATTTTCCTGTTCGTGCTCGGCTGGAACCTCCTGGGCGACGCCGTCCGGGACATACTGGACCCGCGCCAGAAATAACGACCATGTCCACCCTCAACGCCCTTCTCGACCGGTCCGCGCAGGAAGGCGGAGGCAAGACCGCGATCGTGTTCGGCGAGCGCGAGGTCTCATTCCTTGCCTTGCGGCAAGAAATCCTGGAAGTCGCCGAGGGCCTGCGCCGCGCCGGCATCGCCAAAGGCGACCGCGTGGCGATCGTCCACCGAAACGCCCCCGAGTTCATCGTCGCCTATTTCGCCGTGAACCGGCTCGGCGCGATCGCGGTGCCGATCAACTTCATGGTGTCGAAGGCCGACGAGCTCGCCTACATGCTCGGCGACTCCGGAGCGAAGGGCGTCTTCACGCAAAACGAATTCCTGCCCGGCCTCACCGCCGCCGCCGCGAAATGCGGGTCGCTTGAAAAGCTCTGGGTGACGGACCTCTCGGCGGCCCCGACCGCCTTGATCAGGCCCTTGCACGAGCTGCGGTCGGCGGCGTTCGCCGAGCCCGCGCACGACGCCGCGCTCGAGAGCGACACGGCCGCGATCCTCTACACCTCGGGGACGACGGGCTTCCCGAAGGGCGTGATGCTCACGCACCGCAACCTCGTGACCAATTGCGAATCCTCGCTGCGGCGCATGTCCCTCGACCGCTCCGACGTGACGCTGTGCATACTCCCGATGTTCCACAGCTTCGCCTGGACCGGGATCGTCCTCATCTCCCTGCGCCTGACCTTGACCAGCGTCGTATTCGCCGCGATCGCGCCGGCCAAGCCCTGGCTCAAGGCGATGGGGCGGCGCGGCGTGAGCCTGATCGCGGCCGTGCCGCAGGTCTACGCGGCGATCGCGCGCGAGGCCAAGGACTGGAAGGTTCGCGCGTACCTGCGCTACTGGGCGTTCCGCCGGCTCAAGATTCCGGTTTCCGGAGCCGCCCCGCTCTCGACCGTCGTCGCCGCGGCGTTTCGCGACGCCGTCGGCCTCGAGATCGTCGAGGGCTGGGGGCTCACCGAGACGAGCCCGGTGGCCACCATCAGCGCGTCCGGAGCCGTCCGGCCGGGCTCGGTCGGCCCGCCCCTCGACGGCGTCCGGGTCAAGATCGTCGACGACGCGGAGAAGGAAATGCCGCTGGGCGCCGAGGGCGAGATCTGCGTCTCGGGCGACTGCGTGATGAAAGGGTATTGGAACCGCCCCGAGGAGACGCGAGCCGCCTTCACCGCCGACGGCTGGCTCAAGACCGGCGACATCGGCGTCGTGGACGCCGACGGCTACCTCTCGATCCGGGACCGCAAGAAGGACATGATCATCGTGAAGGGCCTCAAGGTGTTTCCCGCGCAGGTCGAGGCCGTCATCGCCGAGAACCCGGCCGTCGAGGAAAGCGCCATCATCGGCGTGCCCGACGAGGTCGGCGACGAGGTCATCAAGGCCTTCGTCGTCCTCAAGAAGGGCGCCGTGATCGAGAAGGCGGCCCTGCTCCAGTTCTTCAAGGACCGCCTCGACGCGTACAAGCGCCCGCGCGACGTCGAGATCGTGGACTCCCTGCCCAAGAACGCGCTCCAGAAGGTCCTCAAGCGCGAGCTGCGCGAGCGCGAGCTGAAGAAGCGCGCGCCCGCCGCGAAGGCCTGATGGCCGCCCGGCGCGTGCGCCTGGGCGTCGAAGCGCGAGCGCTGCTCGCGAAGGTCTTCGCCGCCGCGAAGCAGCCGGTGTGGCTCGTCGGCGGCTCGATCCGCGACGCGGCCCTCGGCCGCCCTTTCGGCGATCTCGACCTCGCCTGCGCCGACGCGCGCGCGTTGGCGGCCCAGCTCGCGCGCGCGTTCAAGGGCACGCTCGTGACGCTCGACGAGGAGAACGCCGTCTACCGCCTGGTCCTGATGCCCGCGCGCGGCAAGACCATCAAGCAGATCGACATCGCCGGGCTCCAGGGGAAAACCATCGTGTCGGACCTCGCGCGCCGCGACTTCACGGTGAACGCCGCCGCCCTCGAGCTGACGAAGGATCTCCCGCCGTCCTTGCCCGAGGCGGCGTTCCTTGATCCAAGGGGGGGCCTGAAGGATCTCGCCGCCGGGATCGTTCGCGCGGACATCGAGGAGAACCTCGACGACGACCCGCTGCGCCTGCTGCGCGCGTTTCGCATCGCCGCCCAGCTCGGGCTCGAGATCGAGGCGAAGACCCTCAAGGCGATCGGCCGCCGCAAGAAGCTCATCGCCGTGCCCGCCGCCGAGCGCGTCGCCGCCGAGCTGCTCATGCTCCTCGCCGTGCCCGGCGTCTCGTCCTGGCTCGTCCGGATGGATGAATGCGGCCTCCTGACCGCCTTATTCCCCGAGCTCGAGCCCTCGCGGCGCTGCGCCGAGGATTATTACGGGCCGGGCGGGGTGCTGAAGCACACGCTCGAGGTCTGCGCCCGCGTGGACTTCCTTCTCACGAACCTGCGCGCGATCTACCCCGGGATCGCCTCCGACCTCGAGGGCCATTTCGCCGCGCGCGGCGGCCCCCCGTTCCGGGCCCTGCTCCTGCTGTCGGCGCTGCTGCACGACGTCTCCAAGCCCGAGACCGCGAAGAAGATCGACGGCCGCCTGAGGTTCTTCGAGCACGACACGAGGGGCGCCTCGGCGACCGGGAAAATCCTGCGCCGTCTGCGCCTCTCGCGTGAGCAGATCGATACCGCCTCGGCGATCGTGCGCCACCACCTGCGCCCCGGACATCTCGCGTCCGGCGGCCCGCTGACCGAGCGCGCCGCGTACCGTTTTTTCCGCGACCTCGGCCCGGACGCCCCGGGCCTCCTGATCGTCTGCTGGGGCGACCACGCGAGCTACATGCCCGTGTCGCGGCTGAAACGCTTGATCAAGGTCGCGACCGCCGACTCCAAGCGCTCCGACCTCTCGCGCTTCAAGCCGGAGGACGCGCGCAAGACCATCCACCACCTCCAGCTCGTCTCCGCGCTCCTGCGCCGCTGGCGGGACCTGTCGCGCGCCCCGGCCCCCGAGCGCCTGCTCGACGGCCGCGACATCATGAAGGCCCTCAAAATTCCGCCCGGACCCCGCATCGGAGAGCTCCTCGAACGCGTGCGCGAAGCGCAGGCCGAGGGGGAAGTCAAAAACCGGGACGAAGCCCTGGCCCTGATCACCCGCCTGAAATGATTGCGTAACAGCCGGAAGCTAGCCTCTCCTAATAGGATGGCGCACTCGCTAACCGCTCGGTTTTCCGTCAGAGCCGCCGCTTTTGCGGTGGCCGCTCTTTTTGTCCCGGCGCCCGGCTTCGCCTCCCCTCCGAGCCTGACGCCGAAGGTTCTCCAGTGCGACGGAAGCTTCGCGACCGGCTCGGTCACGGGGCACCCGAACCCGACGGTCCGCGTCGAGGAGCTGAGCTCCACCCCGGGCCTCAAGATCGGCCAGCGCCGCCTCAGCGTCGTGCCCGCGAGCACGATCGCCCTGTGGCGGTTCGACGCGAACTACGCGGTCACCGTCTCGAGCTGCTACACCGGAGGCTGCAACGGCGGGGCCGACTCGTGCAAGACCTGGACCTGGCGCTACAATGACCCGAACCTCTCTCCGTCCCTGCAGACCGGCCAGTGCACCTACCGCGACACCGTCACGGCCGCCTGCTCGGACACGATGAGCCTGTACGCCCTGCCCAGCAACCAGGCGGTCGTGCCCATCGGGGGCGCCACATGCCAGGCCAGCACCGGCACCTCGATCGCCAACTGGCTGCCTGCCGCGAGCGGCAACGTCGCCATCACTCCGACCGGGCCTTTGGCGGGCTTGGCCACCAGCGGCCTCTCCGCGGAAGCGCTGCAGCTCAACGGCTCGAGCCTGTACGCGTCGACGAGCAATTCCTCCGCCTGGGACCTCCCGGCGAGCTACACCCTCGCGGCCTGGATCAAACCCTCCGCCTTCAACGGACGCATCGTCTCCCAGCAGGGCAACGGCTACTGGGGGATCGGCGTCGGCGGGACGGGCGGCCTGCGCCACTTCGATTCCCGCGACGCGACCACCGGCGCCGACCTGGAACGCGGCAGCGGCCTGACGGCCGTCGGCTCGCTCGCCGGCTGGCATCTCGTCCACCTGGTCCGGCGCAACGGGATCGACCGCCGTTACTTCATCGACGGCCAGCTCGTCGGGACCGCGGTCGCGGCCAGCACGAACTCTTTCAGCAGCCATCCGAACAACGCCACCCTCGAGATCGGCCGCTACAACAACGGCGGCGCCGGCGCCGAGTACTTCAACGGCGCGATCGACGACGTCCGCATCATGATCAACACGCTCACCGACGACGACATCCTGCTCGAGTGGAACACCCAGATTCACAAATTCTCCTCGAACTCGGGCGTCAGCTTCAACACCGTCGCGGGCCCCTACTACTCCGGCTCCCCGCCCAACGGCACCACGGGCGTCGTCACCTACGTCCCGCCGGAGCCCTACTCGGCGACGGCTCGATGGGTGTTCGCCGCGCAGAGCATCGACAGCGAGAGCTCCCTCAGCACCTCCTACGGCGTGACGATCGACAACTCCCCGCCGATCGCGCCGGGCCTGAACGCGGTCGCGACCTCGCCCAACGACATCACCTGGAGCTGGGGGCTCCCCGCCGCGCGTCTGCCTGCCCCCGGGCTCGGCCTCCGTCTTCTATCAGCTCGTCGACGCGCCCAACGGCTCGACCTTGATCCCTCCCGGCAACATGGCCTACCCGGCCTCCACCGTCGGGGAGAACCTCCCCGGCTCGCCGAACCAGCTGGTCGGCCGAAGGCTGCGCGTCACCGACACCTGGGGCTCGGGCCTCAGCGTCCCGACGTCCATCTACACCCTGGCGAACCCGCCGCTGACCGACAGCGTCGTGCCGAGCCTCGTCTCGACGGGCAGCGCGCTGATCAGCTGGAACCAGAACGGCAATCCGTCCTACACGCGCTACCTGCTCAGCTATTCGCAGGACTCGACGTTCGCGACCGGCGTCTCCACGCCGACGGCCTTGGCGAGCGACTTCACCGGCAGCGCGGTCCCGCTGTCCGTGCTCGCCACCGGCACGACCTACTTCGTCCGCGTCCAGGCTTTCAGCGGCCGATCCGCCGACGTGTACGGCGGCGCCGGAACCGTGTTCATCAGCACCTCGTTCACGACCTTGCCCGCCTCGCCCAGCCTGGGCGGGTCCCCGGGCATCAGCTACGGCCAGATCACCTGGAACTGGACCTCCGTGCCGGGAGCCAGGTACTACAACCTTTACGACGGCGCCGGCGCGCTCCTGTACACCGGAGGCGCGCTCTCCTTCGTTCAGACGGGCCTCGCGACCAACACGCAGTACACGGCCCGCGTCGAGGCCGTCTCCGGCAACGGCGCGGGCGCGCGCTCCACCGGGACCACGTTCACGCTGGCCAACAATCCGACCGTGCCGGTCGTCAACGCGGCCTACGCCAGCAGCGTCACCTAC
>JAQTNG010000242.1 GCA_028714015.1 Elusimicrobiota bacterium
CGTAATAGGTGCCGCTGGCGACGACGCGCTCGGATTTATTGCGGCCGTCCCAGGTCAGGACCCCGTTCGGGCCCGCCGCGCCTTCCCAGATCAGCTCCCCGGTCAAGGACATGAGACGGACCTTGGTCCCGTCGGGATAGTTCGCGAAGGTGAGGGCCTGGGCGCCGTAAGCCCCGCTCGGCTCTCCGGCCTCCCAAGGCTGAGGGAACACGATGCCCTCCGAGAGCGAAGCTCCCGCCGTCGCGAAGAAGGGCGAATAGGACGAGAAGTGGTCGAGCGTGGCGACGAGGATATGCCCCGACGTATCCACCGCGGACGGCACCATGACCCAAAGGCCCGCCGCGTCGTCGTAGCGCGCGACCAGGAGGCGCCGCGCGTCGCCGCCCGGGGGGAGGAGGAGGGGGTCGTAGGTCATCGTGAGGCGCACGGGCTTCAGCGGCTGCAGGCCGCCCGCGGAGATATCCACGCCGACCGCGTTCCCCAGCGAAGTCAGGCCGGCCACGGAGCTCCGCGGATTGGACAGGTCCAAGGTCACGCCCGAGAGCATCGTGACGATGGTGCCCGGGGGGAAGGTTCCGGGGTCGATCTGCACCGACACGCCGGGCACGACCGCGAACGCGGAGGGCAAGGTCAAGGTCAGGGCGCCGCCGGCGACGGTGCCCGAGGAGAGAAGAGGCGTGTTCGTGCTCGCCGATCCGATGACGAGGTAGTTCGGATTGCCCTGCCAGTCGAGGGAGGCCACGCGCGTATAGTAGAGCGTGCCGTACGCGAGCCCGCTGAAATTGGCCGTCGCGGCGCCGGGCGCCACGACGCTGGAACGCAAGATCGTCGTGAAGGTCGGGCTCGCCGACAGCTCGGCCAGGTAGCCCTCGCACGCGGCGACCTGGGGAGCCAGCGGCAGGGGCGACCATGCCACGGTCATGCTCGCGACCCCGATCAACGGGAACGGCGCGCCCGCGGCGGACGGCTCGTTGGCCAAAGTCGAGCCCGAGCCGATCAGCATCCACGGCCCGTCCGGCGTCGGGGGATTGAGGCTCAGCGCGCGCACGCGCAGGTAATGGACCGTGTTCTTGGCGAGCCCGGATACGGTCGCGAACGCGTTGGCCGTCGTCGAGGAGCCCGCGATCACGGAGAAGTTCGCCAGCGCGGACGCCTGTACCGTGAAGTTCGTCCCGGGTCCGAGCGTCGCCGTCGTCCAGGACGTCGAGAGGGTCACGGTCGACCTCGCGGCGACGGCGGCGGCGGGCGCGCCGGGTGCCACGACGGTCGTCGCGGTGGACACCGTTCCGGTGTAGGCCGTCGGCGTGCCCGAGAGGTTCAGCGCGGCGACCGCCGCGTAATAGAGGCGATTGGAGCTCAGGCCGGTGAAGGCCGCGGAGACGCCGGTGGTGTTGACGTTCGCCGCCAGCGGCGCGAACGAGGGATGCGTCGAGACGCGGACGGCGTAAACCGTTCCCGCGGGGTTTCCTCCGGAGTTGAAGCTGAAGGTGAAGCCGTCGGAGGACTGGTTCGAGAACGGCTGAGCCGGCAGGGTCGGGTCGAGCACGAAGGTCGGCGTCGAGCCGAAGGTCGTGTACGCGGTCCCGACGCCGCCCTGGGAGATCGTCAGCGCGCGCGCGTAGTACAGCGTGTTCGGCGTCAGGCCCGTGAAGGCCGCGAAGGCGTTGCGAGTGCTCGAGGAGGCGGCGAGCGGGGAGAAGGAGGCGGACGCCGAGATTTCCGCCTGGTACAGCGTGTTCGCGGAGTTGACGCCGGACGACCAGGCCACGGTGAACCCCGTCTGGGAAACGCCGGAGAATGGAGAGGTCGAAAGCACGGGCGCGGCCGCCAAGGTCGAGGCCGGGGTGCCGGGCGTGAGGTAAGGGCCGCCGGCCGCCTGGACGCGGAAGTAGTAGCTCGCGTTCGTCGCCATGCCGGTGAAGATCGCGTAGAAATTCTTGGTCGAGCTGCTCAGCACGACCCCGGCGAACACGGGCGACGTCGAGGCGTCGGCCACGTAGGTGAGGCCCGCGGCGTTGCCGCCCCCGTTCCAGTCGAAACGGATCGAGGAGACGGTCGCGCCGCTGAACTGAGGGCTGACGGGCGCGACGAGGTCGGTCAAGGTCGTCGCGCTGACCGGCCCCGTCGCCGTCTCCGCCCCGTAGTAGTTCAAGGTCGCCTGGCGGAAATAGTACTTCGTCAGGGGCTGCAGGCCGGTGATGTCGAGAGAGGGGGTCGCGCGGTTCAGCGTCACGGCCGAGAACCGCGTCCCGCTGCCGTTGGCGGCCGTGGAAGCGGTCACCGAGTATCCCCAGCACGAGGCGGTGGGCGGCGCCGCCGGGCACAGCGACCAGGACACGGTCACGCTGTCGACATGCGGCGCCGCCGTCGGCAGCGCGGCCGGAGGGGCGGCCAAGGTCGAGGTGCTGATGAAGGCCCCGGGGCCGTCCACCCCGCCGCCGTTGCCCTTGATGATGACGCCCGTCGTCGTGTTGGCCGCGAGGCCGGTTTGAATGTAGGGCGGCTGGACGCCGGACACGACCAGCTTCGCCGAGTTCGTCGCGTAGTACAGCGAGTAGCTGTCGGCGCCAACGACCGCGCTCCAGTTCCAGGTCACGGAGCTCGGCCCCATGGTCGTCGCCGCCAGGCCCGTCGGGGCGGATACGGGCTGGGGGCTCGAGGAGACCTTGCCGTAGCCCCAGGCATACGAGGGCACGGCGCCGGTGGCCCCGTCGGCGCGCGCCTGGGCGCGAAGGATCGCGCGCAGCTGGGCGACCGTCCGGGTCGGCCCGTATTGCAGGCGCGCGGCGAGTATGCCGGTCACGACGGGCGTCGCCATGCTCGTGCCGCGCATGATCCGGTGGCGCGCGTCGGTGAGGATGTACAACGCGCCCGGGTTGGCCGCCGGGTCCGACGACAACGCTCCCCCGATCACGTCGCCGGGAGCGGCGACCTCCGGCTGCTGGCGGCCGTCGCGCGTGGGGCCCTGGGAGCTGAACGAGGAAAGATTGCCGAGCGTGCTTTGGTTCGTGAAGTTGTAGGTGTAGCCGTCGCTCGCGTTCCAATATTGCTTCGACGCAAACGAGCCGACGCCGAAGACGTTCTGCGCGCACGCGGGCTCGCCGAGGGTCCGGGTGTTGTCCACGTACGAGGCGAAGCTGATGAACTCGCCGGACGGATCCACCCAGCCGTCGAGGCGGCCGGTGCCGCCGCTGGTCGCGCGCGTCAAGGTGATGTTGATCGTCGGCGCCGTGATCCCGGCGCCCCGGTGCACGTAGACGTAGATCTGCTTGTGCCCCAGCGGATGCCCGGTGTTCGTACCGTTGAAAATCTGGATGCTGTGCCCGCTCAGCGTCGTGCTCTGGTCCGTGCCGGCGGCGGCGACGAGGTTGCCGGGAATTCCCTGCAGGTCCACCGTCGCCGTGTAGGCGTCGCCGCCGGGATGCCAAAACTCGATGTCGGCGTCGGCCGTCGCGGCGTTGACGCTGACGACGACGCCCGCGGTGCCGCCGGGTCCGACGTCGGCGCCCGCGTGAGGCTTCGCCGCGCCGTCGTTGCCCATGGCCACGACGATGGGCGTGTTCGCCGCCGCCGCGGCGATCCCGGCTTCAAACGTGTCGGTGCCGTCGTGAGGCCCGGACTGCGTGCCGAGGCTCAGGTTGATGACGGCGCGCTTGCCCGCCGCCGCGGCCTTGGCGATGATGTAGTTCACGCCGTCGACGACGTCGGCGGTGCCGAACGTGGTCCGCACGAAGACGATGTCGGCGAGCGGCGCCATGCCCTTGAACGTGCCCGCGGGAATCACCAGGTTGGTATCGTTCCCGTTGCCGGCCGCGATCGAGGCGACGTGCGTGCCGTGGCCGTTGGTGTCCTTCGTGTTGATCGTGCCGCCGCCGCCCTGGATCTTGGTCGTGAGCTGGGCGTTCGTGTACTCGACGCCGTAGTTGAAGCCGGGCGGGAACGGCCCGCCGGTGGTGTCGTGAGTGCTGATCGTCTGATCCCAGATCGAGAGGATGCGCGACGTGTTCGGCCCGCTGTTGATAAAGTCCTTATGCGTGTAGTCGATGCCCGTGTCCACGATGCCGACGATGACGCCCGAGCCGGTCGCGCCCGCGAGGTCGGTCGCCGCCGCGCCGTAGATCGTGCCGAGCGCGAGCCCGCCGCTCGTCGAGCTGGAGCGAACGACGTCCATCGAAGGATGCGTGCGGACCCCGGCTTCGATCGCCTTGACGCGCCCGTCGAGCGCCAGCGCGTCGAGAGCGGCGTCGTCGGCCCGAGCCGTGACGACGTCGCCGGCCTGGCTGCCGAAATCCGCGTTCGGGAAGGCCGCCCGCAGGGACGCGAGCGGCGTGCCGGGGGAAACCCGGATGAGCACCGAGTGGCGCGGGCCCGCCGCGGCGCCGCCGGCGCCGGCCGGCGCATAGCCTCCGGCCGGGGCCGCGCCTCGCCGCGCGAGTATGCGCGCGTCGAGCTTCGAGAATGGAGCGGCCGTCGCCGTCGCCCCAAGAAGGGACGCGGCAAAGACCGCTCCGAGCATCGCCATCCTACCCGGGGAGACCATCTGCGCTCAGGATAACCCCGGCCAAAGACCCTGTCAATGCCGTATATATTAAGAGGAAAGCCCCCGTTTCTGAGAACACGGGGGCTTTAGTCCGGACGAAACAAGCGTCCTAGTCGGCTTTGTCGGCGGAGATCAGGCCCATGTCGATGCCCTTGACCACGGCTTCGGTCCGGTTCGACACGCTCAGCTTCTGGAACATGCTGTTGAGATGGTTCTTGATCGTCTTGACGCTGCAGGTGAGAGAAGCGGCGATCTCCTTGTTGGACTGGCCCTGGCCGAGGTTCGAGAGCACCTTGATCTCGGTCTTGGTCAGCGCGACGAGCGAGGCCTCGGAGTTGGCCGAGCCCATCTGGCGCAGGCCGTCGATGAGCTTGCTCATCACGGGCTGCGGAATCATCACGCCCTGGTTCGCGAAAGTCTTCAGCGCGTTGACGAGCTCGGCGGCGGGAAGCATCTTCGACAGGTAGCCGTTCGCGCCGGCCTGGATGGCTTCCATCACGTGAGCCTCGTCCTCGTAAGAGGATAGGATCAGCACGTTCGTGGTCGGGCAGTCCTTGTGGATCTGGCGCGTCGCCTCGATGCCGTCCATGTGGGGAAGCTTGATGTCGAGGAGGATCACGTTCGGCTTCAGCTTCTTGACGAGGCGCAGCGCCTCGCGCCCGTCGGCGGCCTCGCCGACGACGGTGATGTTCTTCTCGTTCTCGAGAAGGTCCTTGATGCCCTCGCGGAACAGCGTCTGGTCGTCGGCGATGACGACGGTGATTTTCTTCGCGGCTGAGGTCTTCTTGGCCATGCACTCATACTACACAATTTCATCACGCGTTGTCCCGAATGCGTGGATTGTGGTAGAATGCCCGCCTGGCGGCGCCGTAGCTCAGTGGTAGAGCGGACGTTTCATAAGCGTCATGTCGGAAGTTCGATCCTTCCCGGCGCCAAGATTTGGAAGACGCGTAAGACGCCCGGACATTGATCTAGGTCAATGTCCGGGCATGTCATTTCTGTTTAAATCCGTTATCTTTCGTGTGACATAAAGCGCGAAAGGGAGGAAACCAGAATGGCCGAAGCCCTCGTCGTTGCCAGCAAGGTCAAGAAGCTCGTCAAGGAAGCCGGACTCCGCACCGGCGGCGATTACATCGACGCCCTGTCCGCGAAGATCGAAGCGGCCGTGAAGGCTTCCATCCAGAAGGTCCAGGCCGAAGGCAAGAAGAAGACGCTCGGCGTCGAAGACCTCGCCTAAGGATCATGTGATGCGCTCGTTCAGGGACTTCATGGAGTCCGCGCTCTACGACCCTGAACGGGGGTATTACTCCGTCCGCGAGAAGGCCGCGGATTTCTACACCGCTCCCGAACTGCATTCCGCCTTTGGGGCCGTGCTGGCCGACAGGCTGGCCCTCCTGCTGGAGCGCGTCGCTAAAATCCGTCCCGCCGGAACCTTGTCCCTCGTCGAGGCCGGCTGCGGCGACGGAACCTTGGCCTGCCAGGTCGCGCGGCGTCTGCGTGAAAAGCACCCCG
>JAQTNG010000243.1 GCA_028714015.1 Elusimicrobiota bacterium
GCCTCGGGGGCGTCGCCCTGGATGTTGGCCAGGGCGGAGCGCGCGGCGTTGAGCTCCAGGCCGAGCTTCGCGACCTCGGTGTCGCGGCGCCCGTCGTAGGCGTCGCGCTCGCGCTCCTCGGTGAGGGTCTGGATGCGGGCGGAGGCCGCCATCTCGGAGTTGTAGATCGGGGCGTCGGTGAGCGCGCCCATCAGGCGGCCGAGCGAGCGCACGACGAGGCTGACGGGCTCGAGCTGGAGCATCTCGACCTTGAGGTTCTTGTCGACCATGTCCTCGACGGCCTTCGCGGTGGACACGCGAGCGGCGAGGATGCGGCGCTGGGTGCCGACGGGGTCCTTCGCGGCGAGCAGGCGCGACAGGGCCTCGAGCGCCAGGCGCTCGTCTATCACAGCGGCGATCGGCGCGTCCGCCGGTCGTCCGAGCAGGAAGTTGATCGTCTCGCGCGCCTTCGCGAACTCGAGCACCGCGGACTCGCGGGCGAGCTTGGCCGCGTCGTAGCGCTGAACCGCGGCGGCGTCGCCGGAGGCCGCCGCGTTCTGCAGCTGCGGCAAAAGGCTGCCGTCGTACACCGCCACGCGCGACTCGGCCGAGCGCAGCGCCACCATGTTCTGATAGAACTGCACCGCGAGGCCGGCCTCGACGCGCCCCTTGAGGGCGTTGTAGTACTCGGCCTGCTGCTGGTGCTGCGTCACCTGCAGCTCGCGCATCTCCTCGGGCTTGAGCTCGAAGCCGAGCACGGGGGTGATGGGGATGCCGGTGATGCCGAGCGAAGGGATCCAGCCCACGCCGTTCGCGGTCAGGCCGACGCCGACGTTGATGTCGAGCCAGGCCTTCTGGACGCGGTGATCGACCGAGCGCGCCATCTCCTCGGCGGCCTCCTGGCGCTTGGCGATCTCGCCGAGGCTGTGGGCGTTCGCCGACGCCGCCGTGAAGGCGTCGTCGATGGAGGTCAATCGCAGCGCGGTCCCGGTATGCGCCGTCGGGCGCTCGAACGGCGCGGAGACGCCGGCCTGGGCCCGCAGCAGCTCCGCGCGCGACAGCGACTGGATCGACGTGGACATGTACCAGTTCCAGTTCGCGAAGGCGGCGCTCAGCTTCTCCGGCGCGATCAGCCCGTTGCGGTACGCGCGGATCGCGTCGGACAGCGCCCGCGCGGCGGCCGGCGCGTTCGGCTCGACGGCGCGCGCGCTCGCGTCCCAGATGCGGGCCTGCTCGACGGCGCCCTGGCTGTCGCGCGTGCGCTCGGCATAGGCCTGCTTCATCTCCTCCTGCACGGCCTGCGACTCGAGCGCGTACGCCTTGTCGGCGCTCTTGGCGGCGGGGTCGTAGATCGGCAGGCGCACGGAGCCGCCGAAGGTCAGCGCCTGGTTGGCCATCATGTCCTGGAACTGGACGCCGAAACCGACCGTCAGCCGGTCCACCCAGGGTATCCAGTCGACGAGATTGAAAGGGTCCTCGCCGTGGGACTGCTTCATCGACTCCTCGTTGAGGCTGCCGAGTATCGTCCCCAGGCGGTCGGGCGAGGTGATCAGGCGGCGGATGTTGCCGAGCATCTGGCGCAGGTCCTCGGAATTGAGGTCCTGGAACGGGGGCGCCGACTGCGGGTCGCGCCCGGTCAGGGAGTTGTAGCGCAGGACCGCCTGGTGCAGGCGGGACTCGGCGTCGTTCAGGCGCACCGTCGCCTCGCGGCGCGACAGGTCGGACGGCGCGTTCTGGACCGCGAAGTTCGCCAGCTTCAAGGCCCACTGCGACTCGGCGACCTCGACGACCGAGGCCTGCCAGTCCTTGGTCAAGGTGAGCATGCGGTCCTGCAGGCGCAGGCCCTCGCGGTAGAGCAGCTGGGCCTTCGACTCGATGAGCTGCTTCTGAGTCTTCGTCAGCGCCATCTCGCTGTAGGTCCCGACCGTGAATCCCCCGCCGACCGCGCGCTCGGCCAGGTCGTTGGAGACCGAGTTCGAGACGAAGCCGACCATGCCGCGAACGCGCGAGTTGTCCATGAACGCGCCGGCCTTGCGCAGCTCCTGGATCTCGCGGCTCAGGTTGCCGATGTCCTGCGTGACGAGCTTGCGCGCGATGTCAACCTCGAAGACCTTTTGAAGATCGAGCGCCGTGCGCGAGGACTTGGCCTCGTCGCCCGCGAAGAAGTCCCCGAGCTCGCGGTTGTAGGCCTTGAGCGTCTCGCCGCCGCGCAGGTTCTGGGCCGAGTTGTCGCTGACCTTCTGCCAAAGCTCGGCGAGAGTGAACGACGTGTTCATCGTGAGCGAGAGCCGGTTGTTCATGCCGACGTACTGCGAGCCGTAGCTCAGCGCGATGTTCGCGTGGTCGCCCATCTTCTTCGAGATCTCCCCGAAGTAGGCCTGCGCGCCGCCGATGATCTTGCCCTCGGCGCTGACGACCAGCCCCTGGTCGGGGAAGGCCACCGAGAGCCGGTCGCCGATCTCGTTCTGCTTCTGGCCCATCTCGCCGGTGACGCGGTTGTCGATGCGCATCCAGGTCTTGCCGTCGTCGTTCTTGAGCGAGAAGCCCTTGAGTATGCTCACGCCGCCGACCTGCTGGTTGATGTCGTCGGTGCCCGAGGTCTTCGCCCAGTACAGGTCGAGCGTGAAGGTATCCCCCCCGCCGTCGGGGTTCATCAGGCGGTTGAGGTCGAACTGCGGGCCGACCTGGGTGCGGAAGTAGTTCTTCTTGTCGCCGCTGGCCGTGATGGGGAAATTGCGGTTGAGGTCGGGATCGTAGCCCGTGAAGTCGAGGTTGACGTCCTGCAGGAACTTGCGCGGATCCTGGGCGAACAGGGCGCGCTGCTCGAAGTTCAGCTTCATGACCTCGGTCAGCTTCAGCGAGCTCTTCAGGTTGCCGCCGTAGTAGTACGGCTTGTCCTTCGCGTTCTGGACGGCGGCGTCGCCGAAGCCCGCGAGGCCGATATACAGGCGGTCGCCGAACAGCATGACCGCGTAGTCGTCGAAGATCATCATGCGGCTCTCGCCCGCGCCCGTCTTGACGTTGTTGTCCTTCGGGATGTCGAAGGCGAAGCGGTGAAGGTCGACGTTCAGGTAATTGACCCAGTTCTTGCCCTGGAGGCTCTCGACCTGGACCTCGACGCCCTTGTCGCCGTACGGCGCGTTCTCGCCGTTCGAGCTCGGCGGGCTGGCGAGCTGATAGCCGGAGACGCTGACGTTGCTGCCGAAGACGCGGCCGATGTTGCCGAGGGTCACCCACGAGCTCGTGTCGAGCCCGTGCGGCACCGCGAACTTCGACTGGTAGACGAGGTAGAAGCCGTCGGCCGTGTCTCCGAACTCGAGCACCTTGGAGTTCGGGATCAGGGAGGCGAGGCCCTGCGGGTTCTTGAGCAGGTCCTCCTTGATCGCGGCCACCTCCGCGGCCGAGCTCTGCGCTCCCTGGGTGACCATGCCGAGAAGGGCGTCGACAAAGGCGCCGTACTCGGACTTGCGGACCACGAGCGACGCCGGCTCGGTCTTGGAGCCGTCGCTGGCCCAGCCCGAGCGGCCCATGCGCAGGGACTCGATGCGGCGGACGAGGTCGGGCGGCAGCTGGCCCTGGATCTCGGGCTTGGCGAGCATGGCCGCGAGCTCGGCCTGCTTGTCGTCGATCTGGGTGAACTGCGACTGAAGGATCTCCTGGGAGCGGCCGAGCTGGTCCTGCAGCTGATGCCAGTCGATGTTCGCCTCGAGGACGGCGCGCGTCTTGTCCATGATCTTCGAGACGTCCTCGCTGACGTTGTTGAGCGCGCTCTTCTCCTTCGGGTTCAGCTGGCTGAGCCACGACGAGATCTTGACCCGCTTGTCCTCGAGGTCGGTCATCGTCTTCTGCAGCGCGGCCTGCATCGTGTCGAGCGCGGTGACCTCGTTGTCGTTGGCCGTCTGGCCGCCGCTATAGATGTCGTGCAGCGAGTTGTAGTAGTTCTGCACGCTGTCGAGCGTATGGAAGCTGCCTTGGTTCCAGCTTTGCTTCAAGTGGAAGAAGTTCGTTCCTTCGAGGAGGACCGCGTCGAGGTTCGAGAAAAGGAGAATCTTGCGCGCGAAGACCTGATCGGCGGTCTCGCTCGCGCCGTTGGAGGCCGCGTAGGCCTCGTCCTTCGGGATCTCCGCGATCGAGTTGCCGAGGACCGTGGAGACATGGCCGAGGAAGAGCTCGGCGGCCGGGACCTGGACGTTGAGGCCGTCGGCGGCGGCCCCCATCACCGTGTCCGAGTAGATCAGCCGCGCGATCGCGAACGCGGCCGGCGCGCTGTCGGGCTGAGCGAGGCTCGTCGGCACGAGGCGCTTGGCCGCCTCGAGGGCGAGCAGCGAGATCTGCTGGTTGTCGGAGACCGTGATCGCGGGCTGCGGGCCGGAGGGCACCGTGCCGTCGCCGCCGCTGCCGCCGAGGTTGATGGTCGCCGCTCCCGCGTCCGCCTCGGCGGCCACGGCCTTGAGCCGGTCCACGAGGTTCGGGACGGCCTTGCCGTCGACGGCCGCCTGCACGCGCGCCACGCCCGCCGCGTCCGCCGTCACGCCGACCGGGAGGCGGAAGGTGGACATCACGAACTTGCCCTTCGAGAGGGTCTCGATCTTGCCGAGAATCTCGTTTATCTGAGCATCCTGCGTGTTGATCTGATCCGCGCGCAGAGCGCGCTCGGCGGTGTACTGCGCGATCTTGCGAGGCAGGCTGAAGGGCGAGGTCTCGCCGTAGGTGAGCTCGGTGCCGGTGAAATTCGGATCCTTGCGGTTGGCCATCTCGACCTGATACTCGTGGATGCCCTTGTGGTGGCCCGCGGCGTCGTCGTAGCCGTCGAGGTTCTTCTGGAGCTTATGACGCCAATCGCCGATCTTCTGCGCCGCCTGCGCCTGGTCGCCGTCCGCCGCGCCGAACGTCGCGAACGCCCACGGCAAGGTGTGGTTGTAGAGCTTGTCCGCCTCGACGATCAGGGACTTCTTCGAGTCGTACAGCTTGAAGTAGTCGCTGTCGGCCGCGGCGACCTGGTCGATCGACTTCTGCTGATAGGGGATCATCGTGTCCGTGAGCATCGAGCGCGCGCCCTGGAGGGCGGGCAGGATCTTGTCGCGCAGCAGGACGGTCTTGCGGTCGATCATCGCCTGGCCGCCGCCCGCGCCCGTGTTGACGAAGGCCGCGTCGAGATCGACGTCGGAGAGGACCGTGTCGAGCATGCTCACCACGCCCTGCAGGCCGGCCCGGGCCTTGGGCAGGACGTTCTGCGTCGCGTCGTCGATCGCGGTCACCGTCGCGTCGGCCTTCGACCATTTGATGATCTCGCGCGCCGCGTAGGGCACGAGCTTGGCCGAGGACACCAGGTCCATCAGCGCCGCGTGCGACTCGAGGGTCTCGTTGTCGGGGAACTTCACGGCCTTGAGGCTGTCGCCGTAGCTCTTGATCGCGTCCTGGAGCTCCTTGAGGCCGAGGCCCGAGAGCATCGGGATGTTCGAGCCGGCGACGCGGTTGATGTTCCCGGCCAGCGCGTCGAGCTGGCTCAGGTACTGGCGCGTCGCGGTCTGCGACGCCGCGATCTCAGACTGCGACTGCGCGCGCCACAGCGGCAGGGATTCGGGATGCGGGTCGCCGAACTCGTCGATCACGGTGCGGCCGTTGCCGCCGTCGAGCATGCGGTTGACCGTGGCGAGCGACGAGCCGAAGTCGGCGCGCTTAGCCTGCCAGTAGACCTTGCGGTCGGCCAGGAGCTGCAAGGTCTGCTCCTTCGTGGGGTTGCTCACCGAGACGCTGGGGCCCGGGACCTCGATGACCAGCACGCCGGCGAACTCGACCGGGACGGTCGGCAGGCGGGCGAGGCCGTCCTGGGCCTTCGCGATGTTGTCGTTGACCTCGGCGAGGTCGGCGTTGAACTTCTTCATCGAGAACGCGTCGGGGTCGTTCGGGTTCCCCCCGTTCGCGCGCCAGCCCTTGATCTGGGGCAGGAGGTCGAGGCGGCGCTGATACTCCGTGGCCGCGTCCGCGCTCGCCCCGCGATCCTGGGCGTTGACCGCGTCGAGGAAGGCGCGCATGTCGGTCTTGAAGGAG
>JAQTNG010000244.1 GCA_028714015.1 Elusimicrobiota bacterium
ATGAAAAGGCTGCTTCTTCATGCGGCCTCCGGGCGGGGAAGTTCAAAGGCGTCGTTCGTCTTGGAATACCAGGCGCCTTCCATGCGGCCGATGGCGTGAACATCCTGATGTTTTATCTTGCCGGCGTTGTAGATGGCGTCCAAGCAATGGAACATAAGCACCTTGCCTATGACGAGGTTTCCGGCCAAGGGGCCTTCGCCGATCCGCACGATCTGTTGGAGCTCGCATTCATAAGACACCGGGCTCTCTTTGACTCGGGGCGGTTTGACTATGGCGCTCTTAATGGCCGTCACGCCGCACTGCTCAAATTCGTTCACGCCGTAGGCGTAAGGCGCCGAGGTCGCGTTCATCTTCACGGCGTTGGATTCGTTGACGATGTTGACGGTGAACTGACCCGTCGCTTCGATGTTGATCAAGGTGTCTTTTTTCTTGCCGTGCCGGTCGTTCACCGGCGCGAAGCACACCGTCATCGGATTCGCGCAGATTCCCGTGAAGAAAGAAAACGGAGCCAGGTTCGGGGTTCCATCCGGAGAAACCGTCGCGACCCAGGCGATGGGCCGGGGCAATATCGTCGCGATCATCAGCAGGTAGCGGTCGCGGACCGCCAAGGTCTCCGGGTCGAGCTGCATGCTACTCGGCCGAGACGCCCTGCGTGTCCCGGTTCCAGCTCAGCGGGTAATCCTTGTCGGCGAGCGGCAGGGCCTGCTTGGCCACCTCGAGCGGCTCGAAGAACGTGTCGAGCATCACCGCGAGGTACTCCGAGAGCTTCCCGCGTTCGGCGAAGGAGCGCTTGGCGGCCATCCCGTGAGGCGAATGGGGCAGGGACCCGGGGTGGAAGGTGAACGAGCCCGGCTCGACGAGCCCCTTGCGGGCCCCGTAGCTCGTGTTGGCGAAGAACATCACCTCGTCGCTGTCCACGTTGTAATGGGCGTACGGCGCCGGGACGTCGCGCGGGTTCCAGCCCTCGATCTGCCCTTTAAAAGTGCACACGGCGAAGCCGTTGTGCGGCGCGCTGCCCGACTGGAAGGTCTGGCGCGTCGGCGGGGCGGTGTGGATCTCCCGGGCCAGCGGATGGTGGTCGTCGGTGTGGAAGGTGTACGGATACAAGGCTCCTTCCCAGCCGATCAGGTCGAACGGGTGGTGGCCGAGAAACAGCTCCGTCACGAGGCCGCCGCCGTGCTTGGTCCAGACGCGGAACTCGCCTTCCTCGTCCCGCGCGGGCCGGTACTCGGGCAGGCCGATCTCGGTCTCCACGATCGGGGCCGTCAGGTGCGCCTGGCCGGACGCATTGAGATAGTGGGGGGCGAACTGAATGGGCCGGCGCGACTCGACGATCAGCAGCGCGCAGTCCTCGCTCGCGAGCTCGACGCGGTAGGTCGTGCCCTTCGGCAGGTTCACGTAGTGCCCTTTCCGGAACGGGAGCACGCCGAACTCGGAGGCGATGAGGCCGGAGCCTTCCTGCACGAACCACAGCTCGTGGCCGTCGCCGTTGCGGAAGAACCTCTGGGCCGGGCAGGATTTCTCGAAGCGCGCCGCGGACACGAGCGTCGTCGGCCCATACACGAGGGGCACGCGGCCGCTGATGTGGTCGCCGTGAGCCTTCAGGCGGCCGGTGCGGATGTGCCAGGGCTGGAGCGGCTGGTGCGGCGCCATCGTCTGCGGGCGCAGATCGAGCGGGAGGCGCTTGGGCTCGCTCACCTGCTGGGTCGGATACTTGCGGTAGTGGTACTTTCGCGACCAGTCCCCGCTGAAGCCGCCGACGCCGTGGATCTCCTCGAGCGCCAGGACCTCCGGCTCCGAGTAGAACTCGGTGTGGGGGGTTTTCGGCACGCGGCCGCGGGTGAGGATTACGCTCATGCCAGAGCTCCGTTTTTCTTGTATTTGAGGTGAACCGATCCGTTGGGCTTTCCGACGGTGTTCTTCAAAGTCCCAAGTGGGCCCGCGTCCAGTTCAAGCCGGTCCCCGGGCTTGATCCAGCGGCCCATGTCGAGGCCGCATCCGGTGTAATATGTGCCCGATCCGAGGACGTCGCCGGGAAGCATTTCCTCGCCCTGGGAGGCGTGCGAAAGCATGGTCGTGAATTTCCAGTAAGGCTGCGCTCCCTTCGAGCGGCTCCACTCTTTGCCGTTCACTCTCACCTTGAGTTCCGGAATTCTTCCGTTCCACTCGTCGGCCGTCACGAAGTAGGGTCCAAGAACCGTGGCGAAATCCTTGCCTTTCGCCGGCCCCATGCGGCACACCATCTCGTTTTTTTGTATGTCGCGCGCCGAGCAGTCGTTCATCACGACGTAGCCCGCGATGTGGCGGGGGGCGTCCTTCACGGAGATGTCCTTGCCCGCCTTGCCGACGACCGCCGCGACCTCGAACTCGAAATCGAGCTTGCGCGTGAACGCGGGCCACGGAATCAGGTCGCCCGGGCCGATGATCGTCCGGGGATTGCCCTTGTAGAACACGGGCTGGTCGTACCACTCCGGCGCCAGCGGCTCGTTGCGGCGCCGCGCGCCGGCCTTCGCGTGGTCCTCGAAGGCGAAGAAGTCGCGAAGGGAGCGGGGGCGGGGGAGAGGGGCGAGCAGGCGGACCTGACTTTCCTTCCAGACGACGCCCGCGGGCTCGCCCTTGAGCGTGTTGAGGGCGGTCTGCGCCTCGGTCAGGGACTCATGGCCGCCGTCGAGCAGGCCGAGCAGGCAGGGGGGCACGAAGAAATTCGCGCGCGCCTCGGGGCGGGTCTTGCCCTGCGCCCGGTACAGGCGCGCCGCGGCGAGGTTCAGGTCCACGATCCGGCCGGCGCGCACGGCGCCCAGGCGCTCGACGGGCCCCAGCGGCGTGGGAACCTCGAAGGTGACGAGTTTCATGGGCTCGATTCTAACATAGTAGGATTAGGGCATGGCGATGCCCGCCCTCGCGCTTTTCCCGATGCAAATCGCCGTCATCGCGCTGTGCGCCCGCCTCGCGGCGCGCGCGGGGCGGCCCCTGCTTCAGCCCGCCGTGGTCGGGGAAATGATCGTGGGCATCCTGCTCGGCCCTTCCTTGCTGGGGCTGCTCTGGCCGAGCGGCGAGGCGGCCTTGTTTCCGTCGGAGAGCCTCCATTGGCTGGGTCTCGCGGGCCAGGCCGGCCTGGTGGTCCACATGCTGGGCGTCGGCCTGGAGACCCGCGGCGAGGTCTTTCGCCGTCAGGCGCGGGGCGCGGCGGCCGTGTCGCTGGCGGGGCTGATCGCGCCGTTCGTTTTGGGCGCGATATTGGCGGGGACGCTTCACGGCGACGCCGTTTTGTTCGGTCCCGGCGTCGGACGGACGACGGCTTGCCTCTTCCTCGGCGCGGCGATGTCGATCACGGCCTTCCCGGTGCTGGCTCGCATCATCGCCGACCGGGGCCTGACGGGTTCCCCGCTCGGCACCCTCGTGCTGTCGGCCGGAGCGCTCGACGATCTCGTCGCCTGGGTCGTCGTGTCCGCGCTCGTCTGGAAGTTCAAGGCCGAGGCGACCTTGCTTCTCGGCGCCGCGTTCGCCCTCGGTCTCGTCCTGCCGCGTGGCGGATTCGTGGACCGCCTGCGCGCGCGCGTGGAGCCGGTGACGGCTCATTGGCTTCTTCCCATCTACTTCGTCTGCTCGGGCCTCAACACGCGGCTCGGCCTGCTCGACGGCCCGCGCCCTTGGGCCGTCTTCCTGCTGATCCTCGCGGCCGCGAGCGCGGGCAAGGCCGGCGCCTGCTGGCTGGCCGCGCGCGCCGGCGGCCGCGCTCCGGCCGAGGCGGCGGCGATCGGCGCCCTGATGAACGCGCGCGGGCTGATGGAGCTCGTCATCCTCAACATGGGGCTCGCCCACGGCCTCATCACGCCGACCTTGTTCACGATGATGGCGCTGATGGCGGTCGCGACGACCTTCGCCGCGTCGCCGCTCTACGAGCTGACGCGGCGTCTTAAGGTCTGAGCAGCGCGGCCGCTTTCGCGGGGCTCAGGGTCGTGAAGTCGCGGGCTTTGAGCGCCGCGTGCTTGAACTCGTCGGGACGGTGGGAGGTCGTGATCGCGACGATCGCCATGCCGGCCCGGCGCGCGGCCTCCTCGCCGAGCAGGGAATCCTCGAACACGACGCAGTTCTTCGGGAGAACCTTGAGCTTGTCGGCGAGGATCAGAAAGGTCTCGGGGTCGGGCTTGCCCTTCGTCACCATGCCCCCGTCGACGACGGCGTCGAACCACGGGCGCAGCTCGAGGCCGTCGAGGATGAAGGTCACGTTGTCGTCCTTCGAGCCGGTGCCGAGGCCGACGCGGTAGCCGCCCGCGCGCGCTCCCTTCAGGAACGGAAGCAGGCCCGCGGCGAGCGCGCGTCGGGGGAGATAGAGCTTGCGGTACAAGGTCTCCTTCACGACGGCCGCCGCGTTCGCCTCCTCGGGCGGGACGTCGCGCTTGAAGTAATAGCGCAGGACCTCGCGCGTGGGCATGCCCATCGTGTTGGCGCGGAAGTCGTGCAGGTCGATCTCGATGCCGTGGCCGCGGAAGAAGCTCGTCCACGCTTCCTCGTGGGCGGGCATGTTGTGGCAGACGACGCCGTCCATGTCGAGCAGGAAGCCGATCTCGCGTTTCACCGGGATAGGATAGCTATAATGGGCGCATGGCTCTACGCGCGTTCGACGTCTCGCTGTGGGGGTTCTTCCGGATACACGGCCCCGACGCAAAGAAATTCCTCCAGGGCCTGGTCACCGCCGACCTGGGCAAGCTCGCCGCGGGCGTGTGCCTGCCCGCGTGCGTGCTCACGCCCAAGGGCCTGATGGTCGCCGACTGCGAGCTGTACGAGGAGACGCCGGAGAGCCTGCTCGCCGTCACCCGCCCCGCCGCCGCCATCGGCTTCCTCGCGGCGCTCGAGAAGAAAATCATGCTGTCCGAGTCCACGCTGAAGGCCCTGCGCTCCTCGCAGGCCTGGCTCGTCGTCGGCGAGGGCTTCGACCGCGGCCTGCCCTGGACGCGCTTGAACGAGCCCGCGCGCCTGCTGCTCGGCGTGGACCCGCCCGAGGGCGCGGATTTCCTGACGGACGAGGAGTTCGAGGCCCTGCGCGTCAACGCCGGCTTTCCCTGGTTCGGCGCCGACATGAACGACGAGTCGCTTCCGCTCGAGGCGCGCCAGGACGCGGCGATCAGCATGGACAAGGGCTGCTACATGGGCCAGGAGACGGTGTCCCGCATCGTGCATCGTGGCCATGTGAACAAGATCCTGATGGGCATCCGTTTCGAGGGCGGGCCGGCGCCGGCGGGGTCCGTCGTGCTGCGCGGCGAGCGCGCCGTCGGCCACGTGACGAGCTCCGTGCCCGCCGTGGGCCTCGGTCTGATCCGCTACGACGACGCCGTCGCCGGGGCCAAGATCACGGCCGACGGCCGCGACGGCGAGCTGTTCCTGTTCAGTTCCTGGCCGAAGTCGTTGTCCAAGCCGGCCTAGCGGCTGGCCGTGACGGCGCCGCCGCCGGAGGTCTTCGCGAGCTCGACGGCGAACGCGACCGCGAGCTTGGCGAACGGCACCGAGTGCGAGGCGTCCCCGCCCGACGTCGCCAAGGTGTCGCGGTCGCTGTGGATGGCGTGGTTCATGCCGTCGAAGGACGACTCGAAGGCCATCGCGGAGGGATAGCCCTTCTTCGTCCATGACGCGTGGTCCGAGCAGCCGTAGCCGCACTCGGTTTCCGACGCCGTCACTCCGGAGTAGGTCTCGACGAGTTTCTTCGTGAACGCGCTGAGCTCCGGGTCCACGTTGTCGGTGAGCATGAAGATCCCGTCGCCCGAGCCCGCGAAATTCGCCATGTCGAACTGGATCACGCCGACGACCTTCTTGCCGCCGGCGGCGTACTTCGCCGCGATGTCCTGCGAGCCGCGCAGCCCGACTTCCTCGGCCGCGTAGCCCATGAACTGGATCGTGCGCTTCGGCCGGTAGCCGGACTCGGCGAGCAGGCGCGCGGCCTCGGTCAGCACGGCGATGCCGGACGCGTTGTCGTCGGCGCCGGGGGCGCGGGCCCCGG
>JAQTNG010000245.1 GCA_028714015.1 Elusimicrobiota bacterium
GTGCCCCGGCCGGGCGCGCTGCGCGCGCTGATGCCTCCCCCGGTCTGGCGCACGATGCCGTAGACGGTCGCCAGGCCGAGCCCCGTCCCCTTGCCGGCGGGCTTCGTGGTGAAGAAGGGCTCGAAGAGATGCGCCACGACCTCGGGCGTCATGCCCGTGCCCGTGTCGGACACCTCCAAGCGCACGCAGCCCTCCGGGCCGGACGCCGTGCAGTCCGGATGGCACGACTCTTCCCGCTTCGGCCGCCAGGTACGCAGGCCCAGCCGGCCGCCGCGCGGCATCGCGTCGCGCGCGTTGACCGCGAGGTTCATGATCACCTGCTCGAGCTGCCCCGCGTCCGCGTGCACCAGGACGGGCTCGGAGCAAAGCGCCGCCTCGATCTTTATGTCCTCGCCCAGGATACGCCCGAGCATCTTCTGGAGATTGCGGATCAGGTCGTGGAGATCGAGGACGACGGGGTTCACCGGCTGCTTGCGGCTGAAGACGAGCAGCTGGCGCGTGAGCGCCGCCGCGCGCTCCTCCGCGATCCGAATCTCCTCGACGTCCGCGCGCCGCGGGTCGTTCGCCCCGAGGCTCGACAGAAGGAAGCTGACGTTGCCGAGGATCACCATCAGAATGTTGTTCAGGTCGTGCGCGATGCCGCCCGCGAGCAGGCCGACGCTCTCCATCTTCTGGCCGTGCAGAATCCGCGCCTGCAGGCGCTTGCGCTCGCTCACGTCGCGCACGGTGTACTGGAGGACGACGCCTCCGTTGACCGTGTACAAGTTCATGTTGAGCTCGACGGCGAGC
Source organism: Elusimicrobiota bacterium (assembly GCA_028714015.1). Lineage (GTDB taxonomy): Bacteria > Elusimicrobiota > Elusimicrobia > UBA1565 > UBA9628 > GWA2-66-18. The sequence goes on from JAQTNG010000245.1 coordinate 790, forward strand.
TCGCGGCCGTCCTTCGCGCGCATGCTCAGGTCCTCGTGGCGCCCCTTGCCGCGCGAAAGCTGCTCGCGAATATTCCGATCGGCCGCCGCCGCGCCCTTGAACGGCTCGATGTCCCAGAGGCGGCGTCCGACGCACTCCTCCCGGGAGAAGCCGAAGAGCTCGAGCAAGGCGGGGTTCGCGTCCAGGATCTCCTCGGTCTGCGCGTCGACGATCGCGATCCCGTCGTTGGCCGACTCGAACAGGCGCCGGTAGCGGATCTCGGTGCGGTGCAGCGCCTCCTCCGCCCGCTTCTGTTCGGTCATGTCGCGGGCCGTCGCATAGGTGATTCCCTCGGCTTGATTGTAAACGGCGCGCCATGACAGCCACCGGAACGAGCCGTCCTTGCAGACATAGCGGTTCTCGAAATTGAGGGTGAATCCCTTCCGCATCTGCCTGGCCATTTCGTCGACGGTCGCCTGCTTGTCTTCCGGCGCCACGAAATCGACGAACGGCTTCGCCCTGAGCTCCGCCTCCGAATAGCCGAGCGTCTGGGCGAAGGCGGGGTTGGTCCTTATGAAGGCGCCGTTGGGGTCGGCCATGCACATCAAATCCGTGGACGTCTGGAAGAATTTGAAGAATTGCTCCCGCTCCTTCTCCAGCCGCAGGCGCTCGGTCACGTCGCGCGCGGCGGCGAAGACGCCGGCGACGCTTCCTGTCTCGTCGCGGTACACCGTCGCGTTGAAGAGAACCGGGGTGACGCGCCCGTCGCGGGCGAGTATCTCGAGCGGGTAGTCCCGAACCAGGCCCTCGCGCAGAACCTTCTCGTAGCCGGCCTGGGCATCCTGCGGCTTCGTGACGTGGGCCGCGAAGGCCGTTCCGATCACCTCTCCGCGGGAGCGGGCGGTCGCCGCCAGCATGGCGAGGTTGACGTCCGTGATCCGTCCGTCGGCGCCGATGGTGACGAGGGGGTCTAGGCTCACCTCGATGAGGCTGCGGTTGTAGGCGTTCGCCGCGCGCAGGGCTTCCTCCGAGAGTGCCCGCGCGTCCTTCTCGCGGAGCGCGGCGATGCCGTAGGAGAGGTCGTCCGATAGCTCCTTGAGAAGCGAAAGCTCCTCTTCGGTGAAGGCGTCCGCCTCGGCCGAATAGATCATCAGCGCGCCGAGGATACGGCCATGGGATCGTAGCGGCAGGGCGATCGTCGCGAGATAGCCGCGTTTGAGCGCCTCCTCGCGCCACGGCGCCATGCGCGGATCGGTCCGGACGTCGCGGCAAATCTCCACCGTGCCGTTGCGGATCGAGGTTCCGCTGGGGCCTCTCCCCCGCGCTTCGTCGGCCCAGGTGATATTGATCCCATCAAGATAGCCCTCTTCGTAGCCGGCCTGGGCGGCAGGCTTGACTCTTTTGGCGGCGTCCTCGACCCGGTAGCCGACCCAGGCGAGGTGGTAGCCGCCCTGCTCGACGACGAGGCGGCAGACGCGCTCCAGGAGCTCGCTTTCCTTCTTCGCGCGGACCAGGGCCTCGTTGCAGAGGCTCAGCGTTCGTAGCGAGCGAGTCATCCTGGCGAGAGCGAGCTCGGCCATCTTGCGTTCCGTGATGTCCTGCACGGTGCCGATCCCGCGCAGGGCGCGACCGTCCTCGGCGAACTCGATCTCCGCCCTATCGCGCACCCATTTCACGGCGCCGTTGACCAGGATGCGATGCTCGATGTCGTAGGGCTTGCGCGCCAGCGCCGCCGTCCAGGCGGCCGCGACGGCGGCCCGGTCGTCGGGATGGATTTTCTCCAGGAACAGGTCGTACGTCATCGCGGCGCCGGCCGGCACGCCGAACATGCGGTAGGTTTCGCCGGACCAGGACAGTTCGTTCGACGACAGGTTCAGGGTCCAGCTGCCGATGCGCGCGACGGCCTGCGCCCGCTGGAGGTCGGCCTCGCTCACGCGCAGCGCCTCCTCGGCGAGCGCGCGAGCGGCACTCGAGCGCAGCGCGGAAATGCCGTAGGAGACGTCCGAGGAAAGGTCCGTCAGGAGCGAGATCTCCTCGCCGCTGAAGGCGTCCGGCTCGGCCGCGTATATCATCAGCGCCCCGAAGGCGCGTCCATTGGACTGGATCGGCAGGGCGACCGCCGAGCGGTAGCCGCGCTTGAGCGCGTCCTCGCGCCACGGCGCGCAGCGCGGGTCGGACTGGACGTCGCGACAGACCTCCACCGTGCCGCCGCGGATCGCGGCGCCGATGGGGCCTTCTCCCCGCTCTCCGTCGGCCCAGGTGATGTTGAGCCTCTCGAGGTCGCCCTCCTCGTGGCAGTGCTCTTCTTGGCAGGCCCGGGCGACGGGACGAACGCTCTTGGCGGCGTCTTCGACCGCGAAGCCCACCCAGGCGTGCCGGTAGCCGCCCTGATCGACGACGAGGCGGCAGATGCGCTCGAGAAGCTCGCTCTCCGACTTCGCTCGGACCAGGGCCTCGTTGCAGAGGCTCAAGGTCCGCGTCGAGCGCGTGAGCTTCGCCCGCGCAGCATCGGAACGCTTGCGCTCGGTGATGTCGGTGATCGTCGCCCGGCTCATCACGAAGCGGCCGGCCTCGTCTTGGGCGGCCGTCGCGCTCAGGAGGACGGGCAGGATCGAGGCGTCCTTGCGCACCATGTCGAACTCCAAGCCGCGCACCCAGCCGCGCTTCTTGAAATCCGGGAACTCGGCGCGAAACACCTTGAGGCTGGCCGGAGTCAGGAGATCGCCGAATTTTTTGAGGCCGACGAGCTCGTCTCGCCGGTAGCCGAGCCATTCGAGCTCGGTGTCGTTGACGCGAAGGTAGCTCCCGTCCTCGCCGACGGAATGGTAGCCGCACGGCGCCTTGTTGTACAGGTCGTCGAGCTCCGCCTCGCGCCGCGTCAGTTCGGTCTCGGCCCGCACGCGCTCGGTGACGTCCGCCAGGGAGAAAACGAGCGTGTCGACCTCCCCGGCCGAATCGAGGAGCGGGACCAGCGTCCAGTCCCAGTAGGTCGTCCCCCGCTCGGGCTGGTCGGGGAACTCGAAGGGCTTGGCGTCGGCACGATACGGCGTCTTGGTTCGCACGACTTGGCGGAAGATTCCGTCATTCTCCGCGTGCGGGAAGAGCTCGAAGTGATTGCGCCCCGAGAAGAATGAAACCTCTTTCCCGCAGGCTTTCGCGTAGGCCTCGTTGACGCGCAGGAAGTTAAAGCTCCGGTCGAGGAAGACGATGGGCGTCAGCGAATGCCGGAAGAAGGCGTCGAGGGTCCGGCTCATCTCGATGATTTCACGCTTGAATTCGAACTCGCGCTCCGCATGCAGGAGCTCCTGGCGGCGGTACAGCCTCAAGAAGAGGGCGGTCGAGAGAAAAAGAAAGCCGACGAGGAGCGTTCCCCGAATGAGGGCCCGGTGCAGGATCGGAGCGGCGATCTCGTCCGCATCGACCTTCGTGATCAGCAGCCAATCGGTATCGGGAACGAGGCGCACGGCGGCCACGACGCGCCGCCCGCGGTAATCGACCTCGGAGCCGTCGAACGCCTCGCCGCGGAGAATCTTCGCCGAGACCAGTTTCGCCGAAGATGCCGGAAGGCGAAGCGCTTGGCCGGGCCGGCGAAGCTCGGTCAGGAATTCGATCTCGGCGCCGTCACGACGGGCGAGCACGCTTTCCGCGGTCGCGCTGAAGGTGTGCGCCGACCGCAAGGTGCGGAAAAGATCGGCCCGCGGATCCAGGCGCAGAAAGAGCGCCCCGACGGCGGGCCTGCCGTTGCCGTCCGGCAGGGCGACATCGACGAACGGCAGGGACTTCTTATCTTCCCAGCCGAAGACCACGGTCCCGCCCGGTCTCCGCAGGACCTCCGCCACGGCGCGGGCGTCGGGCGGGTTCTTTGGCAGCGCCCCGGGCGGCGCGCCGGCGATGCGGCGTCCGGAGCGGTCGACATGCTGTATCCAGACGTAGCCGGACCGCTTGACGACGGTCTGGTACACCGCCATCTTCTCGGCGGTCGAGCGCTCGAGCGCGAGGCAGGCGCGCAGGTCGACGCGTCCGTCCTCGATCCAGTTCGAGATCATCTCCACCTGCTGCCCGGCGAGGGCGTCGAGGCGGTGCAGGGTCTCGGCGCGCGCCCGGCGCAGGTCGGAGCGGTGCTGAAAGGCGACGACGGCGACGATGGCGGCGCACAGCGCGCCCGCCGCGACCCAGACGCGCAACGGCCGGACCTGAATCTTCATCGGGCCGGACCACGCCCTAGGGCCGCCACCGCGACGCCCGCGCGGCCGGAGACCATCCGGACCATCACGGCTTCGGGAATTCCGTGGAACGCGCGCGCGCCGAGGTCGCGGAGCTCGAACTCCCCGCCGAGGGCCGCCGCGGTCTCGGGCCCGACCAGCACCTGCCCGGCCTCGGCCACCTTCTCGAGGCGGGCGGCGAGGTTGATCGGCGCGCCGATGACCGAGTACTCGGTGCGGGTCTTGCTGCCCAGGCAGCCGGCCACGACCGTTCCCGTGTTGATCCCGATGCCGACGCCGAGCGGCGCCAGCCCGCGCGCGCGGCGGCGCTCGGCGAGCGCGGCGAATCCCTCCTGGGCGCGCAGGGCCGAGCGGACCGCGGCGGTTTCATGGCCGCGCAGCGGGATCGGCGCGCCGAACAGGGCCATCGCCCCGTCGCCGAGAAACTTGTTGAGGATTCCCCCCTCGGCGCGCAGCGCGTCCTGCAGGACGCCGAAGACCTCGTTGAGCGCCGCCGTCGCCTGCTCGGGCGGGACGCTCGCCGCGTAGACCGTGAAGGAGCGCACGTCGGCGAAAAGAACCGTGACCAGGCGGCGCTCGCCGCGCGTCCAGAAATCCTCGGGGTGCTTCATGACGAAATCGGCCACCTCCGGCGTCGCGAACTGCCCGAAGAGGTCGCGCACGCGGCTGAGGCCGGCTAGCTCGGAGTAGGCCCGGTTCAGCTCGGCGCGCAGCTCCTTCTCGCGCGCCAGCTCGGTCGAGAGACGGCGCTTCTCGAGGCAGCGCGCGACGACCACGCGCAGGTATTCCTCGGACACGGGCTTGGCGATGTAGTCGTAGGCGCCGTCGCGCAGGCCTTGTATGGCCGAGTCGAGCTGGGGGTAGGCCGTCATGATGATCACGTCGGTGAATCCCCTGGCGCGGAAGCGCCGCGTGACCTCGTTGCCGTTGATCGCGCCCCCGAGCATGAGGTCGGTCAGCACGACGTCGAACTCGCCTCCGACGAGGACGACGGCCTCCC
>JAQTNG010000246.1 GCA_028714015.1 Elusimicrobiota bacterium
CCAACGCCGCCTACAAAGCCGGGGACAAGGCGCTGGCCAAGCAGAAGGACGCGGAGTCGGAGGAGTGCAGCGGCAAGGCGCGCGCGATCCGCGACAAGTACTGGGCCTCCGTCCAGCCCAAGATCGACGCCATCGAGGCGCGCAAGCGCGCGCTCAGCGAGGGCATGGCCTCCGTGGACGTCCTCGTGGCGGCCAACGAGCGGTATCCGCACGCGCCGCAGGCGAACATGGGCTCTCAGGTCGCGTTCGGCAAGGTGCCCCGCCCGAAGGCCGGCGGGTTGAAGCTGGACGGCGTGCGCGTCGTGCTGGAAGGGCCCGCCTCGCGGCGCGACCTCATCGCCGGGGCGCTGGACCGAGCCAAGATCGAGAAGCTCGTCAAATAAAGTTACCCGCCGGCGTCACCGAATACCCACGCTCCAGTTCGCAGAGCGTCGCTTCTCCCCGCGCCGCGGCCGTCGGAGAGCGGCGCGAGCGCGCCCGTCATTCGACGCAGCCACAGGTGAAAGACTCTCCAGTAAAGATAGGCGGGACTCGCGCGATCCGATCGATAGCGGGAACTCGCGAGCCGCCGCTTTTCAATTTTCTCCGCATTCCCGCCTCGCGGCTCATGAAGTCGAGACGGTCTTTCTTCGTTTCGCGGCCTCGATCATGAGATGGGCTTGTGCCTGCATGCCGGCGGCTATTTTCTCGGCTACGATCTTCCTCCACAGAAAAGAGAGAGGGCCCTCGATCCGCACCGTGTGCCGGAGTTCGAGTCCTTCCGAACTCGGGAGCGCTTCATGGATGCCGTACATTCGCGCGAGTGGGAAACGAGTCAGGTCCGTGAAGCTCCGTCCCAAGTGAGTCTCCAGAATCTCGATCTTCACCTTAGGTCCGCCTCTTGGCTTGAGCTCAAAGGATGATCCTTCCCGAAAGGGCATCGACATCCTCGCGTATTCGATATCGGCATCCCACTGATGCCACTGATTAACGTCGGCCCAGGTCTCCCAAATTTGTTCGGACGAGACGTCTTTCGCGACGCATGTGTAGGACTTTTCCCAAGACATTCGAGCCTCCTGAGGACCGGATCGCGCCGGTCGCTCACCCGGATTACATGGTAGGTTAACGTACTATTACACGCTAATTCTCATATTCGTTAGGCGTACGTAACGGTGCAGGTGACGTTTCAAGCCTGAGGGGGTCAAACCGATGATAACTGTCCCCCTTCCGCGGGATTCGGATCCCGCCATACGAGTCCGGCTTAACGACGTCCCACTCTCGCCGGATTGCGAGTCTCCCGGGACGGCGCTCCAGTCCGTCACGGTGAACGGCACGCCTTTTATTTTAAGCCCCATCTCCCCCCGTTCTGGAGAGATAGACGATGTCCGAAAGAACTCCCCCGGGGAGCATGAATTCACGGCGATGTATCCCCTCGTCTTCGAAGCCCACGGACCGGGCCAGACGCAGGCTCGGCTCGTTGCCCGGGAGCACCCGGACGAAAACGCGCCGGAAACGAAGGAGGTCGAGACGCGCAAGGACGGCCTGCGCCATCTCTCGCGCCAGCCCCGCGCCGCGATTTCGCGCGTCGACGAAGTATCCAAGTTCAGCCGAGAGCTTCTCCCAATCGACGTTCTTGACGGAAAGCTGGCCGACAGGACTCCCATCCGAACGAAGAAAGGCGCCGTAGCAGAAGGACGCGCCCAGGTGCCATTCGCGAAGCTTGTCGATCACGTAATCCTCGGCCAGTTGCGGAGCGCCGAGCGCCTTGACGGTCTTCGGGTGGCTCTCGACGAAGTCCGCGCGGTTGCGGTCGACGAGCGCGAAGACTGCCGGCGCATCCGCGATCTCGTAGGGGCGCAGGCGCAGGCGCGCGGTCAGAATCTCCCGCGGCAGGCTCTCGACGCGCGGAGCGCCGCCGAGCCTGGCGAGAAGGCGTGCCTCGACCTCGCCCCAGTCGGTCCTCACGATGCTGAACAAAAAACCGTCGCGGACCTCTCCGTCGGGGCCGATCTGGCGGCGGCGCAGACGCCCTTCCAGAGTCGCCCCGATCCGGATCATCGCGCGCTGGGACTCCGCGTTGCGCACATCCACACGGAACTCGACTCGCTCGGCGCCGAGCGTCTCGAAGCAATGTTTCAAGAGCAGGAACTTGACCTCGGTATTGACGAAGGTCTTCTTCCAGCGCGGCGCGACCCACGTTCCCCCGATCTCGAGCGAGCGGTTCATTTCGTCGGGACGCAGGAAGTTCGAGACCCCGGCGATCTCGCCGCCCGCGAAGTAGACCAGCGGGTTGATCTGCCCATTCGCTTTCCTCGACTCGCGTTCCGCAAGCATCCTGACGATTTTCTCGGCAGAGTCGCGCCCCCATCTTCTCGCGTCCCAGCCGATCGGATCGTTGATCGCCGACGCGATGGCGCGGTGATCCGCGGGGCGCGACGTCCTGATCGCGACGCGGTCGCCTTTGAGCTCGATCGCCGCGAGCGCCCATGGGGTCCGGTTTAGAATCGTTCTCGTCATGAGACGCCTCCTCGACGGACCATGTATTTTTCGCACCGGCTCAAAGGTTTCCAGCCGCTTTTCTTGTAGAGCGAGTGAGCGTCGCGCGTCGCCAGCATCCAAGTCCGCACCGCCCGCAGGTCCGGATGGTCGACGACGCACCGAGCGAGCCATGTGCCGAGGCCCTTGCCTCGCTCGGCTTCGGTCACGATGACGTCCATCAGGAAGGCAAGCCTGACCGTGTCCGTGACCAGCCGCGCGCAGCCGACCTGGGCCCCATCCCGACGGTATAGGCCGAAGACCACGAGGGAGTTGTCGAACGCCTTGCGAATCTCCTTTCGCGTGCGGCCTTTGCTCCAGTAACTTCGACTGAGCTCGCGCCAGATGAAGCCCGCGTCAAGACGTCCCGGGTCCGTGGACACTTCAAAATCACCGCGACACCAACTGCGGACAGACGGCCTCTTGATGCTCATGGGACGTCTAATTTAGCCAAGAAAGTGGTATATCTATAACTGCCAGAATAAATATTTCCACTATACCAGATGGGGAGGAGCACATGCGCGAGCTGACCCTGACGCTTGCCCCGGGGAAACGCCCGCGGTACTTGAAGATCGCGGACGCCGTGCGCGGCTCCATCCAGTCGCGCCGAATCGCGCCGGGTGAGGCCCTGCCCTCGACACGGTCCCTGGGCCGGGACCTCAAGACAAACCGCCATACGGTCATGTCCGCCTTCGATGAGCTCGTGGCGGAAGGCTGGCTCGCCGTCAGCGCTCGCAGCGGCTACCGCGTCAACGAGTCGTTGCCGTCGCGCTTCTTCGAGGCGGCGCGACCGCCGGCCGTCCAGGGTCGGGAACGCCGGCACGAGTGGCGGTTCGCGCGCGCCGCCCCCGCCTGGACTCCCGCGCCGGCCGCGCGCTACGCGTTCAGAAGCGGCCAAGCCGACCTGAGGCTGTTTCCTCATGATGAGTTCAAGTCCTGCGTGGTCGACGCGCTGCGGCTGTCGCGAGGGAAGGTGTTGGAATACGGCGACCCGATCGGTCACCCGCCCCTGATCGACGAGCTCAAGACGTATCTGCGCAGGGTGCGCGCGGTTTCAGACCGGGAAATCGTGGTCACGCACGGATCGCAAGAAGCGATCTACCTGGCCGCCCAGCTCCTGATCAAACCGGGCGACGCAGTCGCCGTTGAACGTCTTGGCTATCCGCCCGCCTGGGAGGCTCTCAAGGCCGCCGGCGCGCGGCTGGTTCCCATCGATATCGACAACGAGGGCCTCGATCCCGACTCCTTTGCACGCGCCATCAAGAGGCATCGGCTGCGGCTTCTGTACACGACTCCTCTGCACCAATACCCGACGACGGTGACTTTGCCGATCTCACGGCGGCTTCGCCTTTACGAGCTCGCGTCCCGGGCCGGGGTGCCGATCCTCGAAGACGACTACGACCACGAATTTCACTACCGCTCTCAGCCGCTGGCTCCGTTGGCCAGCCAGGATCCGGACGGCCGTGTCATTTATATTTCGACTTTCTCGAAGGTTCTATTTCCCTCGGCGCGGATCGGATTCATGGCGGTTCCGCGCTCGCTGGCAGCTCCCTTGGCGGGGTACAAAAAGATCATCTCGCGCCAAAACGAGACGGTGCTGCAGGACGCTCTGGCGCGCTGGATGCGCGCCGGCGGCTTTGAGCGCCATTTGAGGAAAATGCGCCGTCGCTACGATGAGCGCCGTATTTGTATCGAAGATTCGCTGACACGGGCGAAACAAGCGGGCCTTCCTTTGCAATGGCGCACACCTGACGGCGGCATGGCCGTTTGGGTCGGCGTCGGAACCGACGCGGACAGGCTCGCCCATCGAGCAGCGCAGGCAGGCGTGCATATTCAGTCCGGCTCGCATTTCACCTTACGGAAATCGGCCAGCCGCCATCTGCGTCTTGGCTTCGCCAACCAGTCCCCGTCCGAGATCGAAAGCGGAATGGAGCTGCTTTTCGAAGCGATTCGATCAAAGGCTTGACGTCGTCCGCTTCCTCGCGGAGCTCCCCTGAAGCAGGGCTATCTGGGCAGCGGCTCCGGCGACAAGGTTCTCGAGCAGGCGGGCCTCACGGGCCCCGGCCAACTGGCCGCGATCACGGCCTGGGTCAGGAGCGTCGAAGCGAAGTAGGATTTTCTAGCGCGCATTCCGCCTGAAAGCCGTCGCACCCAGCCATCAAAACCCGTGTTCCCCCCGCGCGGGCGGTAAGCACCGCCGACGGCGGTTGCCGCTCATATCCTACGATTCAGCCCCCCAATTTATTCCCGGTCATGCAACTTTTTGAAGGTCTGAATCGTATGACATAGAGGGAAACCGGGCGGGGAACGTCGCGGCCCCCCTGACAACACAACAATATTGATGTATACTCAGAAGGGCGGATGTCCTATCGGATCGTCTTCTACAGAACGCCGCGCGGGGACTCGCCCTCCGAGATGTTTTTAGACGGGCATAACGACAAGGTTCGCGCCAAGTTCAAGAAGCTCCTGCAAATACTCAAGGAGCACGGGCCGAACCTCAATAGGCCCTACTCCGACTACAAGCGCGATTGCGAGGAGAGAGGGTCATGAAAAAAGTCCGGCGGCCCGCCGTTGACGACCACGAGCGCTACTTCAAACGCGCCCTCAAGGAGCCGGCTTTCCGCAAGGCCCTGGCGGAGCCGGACGAGGACCCCTTCCTCGAGGCCGCCTATCGTCTCATCGCGCTGCGCGAAGAGCTCGGTTTGACCCAAAGCCGGCTCGCCAAGAAGATCGGCATCTCCCAACAAGCCCTGGCCCGCCTCGAGTCCCCGAATTATAAAGGCCACTCTCTGCGAAGCCTTCATAAAATCGCCCGGGCCTGCGGGAAGAAGCTCTCGATCGGCTTCGCCTAGAAGCTGAAGTCGAGGCCGATCTCAGGGTAGAGGACGTCGCGGCTGGATTTCAGGTTCGTCGTCGAGTCGAAGTCGTGCTCGAAGGCGAGGCCGGCGGTCAGGTAGGCGCGCTTCGTCAGCGGGAAGACGAGCCCGCCGCGCACGCCCGTCGAATCGACCGGCGAGGCGAGGCTGCTGTAGGAAGTCCGGCGGTAAAAAACGCCCGCGTAGGGCTTACGGCGCCAGGACGAATCCAGGAAAACATAGCGGACGTAAGGGCTGACGTTGTAGATCTGCGGCCGCGAGCCGAGCCACGCCTCGCCGGTCAGGCCCGCGCTCAATCCGTCGCGGAGGTAATACCCGCCGCCCAGGGCCAGGAGCAGATAGCTGCGGCTGTTGTCGACGCCGTAGCCGCCGCCCGCCAGCAGCTCGACGCGGCCGCGCCGGAAATGAGGCGCGAGGTCGTCCCCGTCGTCCTTCTCCGCGGCGGCGCGGGCCCGCCCGCCCGCCAGCAGAGCGCACGCCAGCAAAACGAGGAAGGAACTTCGAGCGCGCATACCGCCTGAAAGCCGCCGCATCCGAGCAGCTTAACCCCCCTTTCCCCGCCAATGCAAG
>JAQTNG010000247.1 GCA_028714015.1 Elusimicrobiota bacterium
GTTCGTGGTGACCTGGGCGATCCCCCGCTTCACCTGGGCGGCGAAGTCGGCGATGCCGGTCCTGTTGCCCTTGTACTCGAACAGCGTGAACCGCTCGGGCTTGTTGACGCTGGCCATGATGATCGCGCAGCTGTCCGAGTCGTCGAAGCCGTAGTCGATGCCCCCCGAGTAGAACACGTCCGCCGCGGGCTGGCTGGCGACCCACGCCGCGAGCTCCGACTCCTTGAAGTGGTTCCGCGGCTGCATCCGCAGTACCACCGCCTCCGTGTCGTACACCCCGATCTCCCCGCGGTACTCCCGGCGGTAGACCTGGTTGTCCTTCGTCCAGCCCTTCTCCTCGAGCACCCGATCGAGGATCGTCTCGTGGTCGGGGATGTGCGGGTTGACCTCCATGTTCCAGTTGAACCGCGCGGTCTGCTTGCCGTTCTCCGCGTACTTCTCCTCCGCATAGTTGCCCTGGACTCTCGAGGGGGTGCCGCCGAGGCACAGCTGCGAGTCGGAGAAGTCCCGCAGCGCCGGCCCCAGGATCTCCTCGGCGAGCATCTTCAGCTTCTCGTAGCTCCTGCTCTGGCACTCGTCGATGATCGCCATCAGCAGCGAGTGGCCGCGCATGTTCTCGAGGTCCTGCTTCGTGGCCGAGCCCTTCACGAAGATGCGCACGCCGGTGTTGAGCTCCGCGCACTGCTCGGCGATGTGCGGCTTGAACGGCACGTGCAGATAGTTCAGCACAGCCATGAGCTTCGGCCAGAAGATGTCGAAGGCGGCCTTGGCCGTGAGCCCGATGTAGAAGATGTCGCCCTTCTCGTGGGTGATCGCGCAGTCGACGGCCTTCGCCGCCCAGCAGTCGGTCTTGCCGGCCCGCCGGCCGCTGACGTTCACGATGAGCTTCTTCCGCGACAGCAGCACATCGCGCTGCTCATCGAAGCAGTACAGCGCCAGCAGGTAGCGCAGGTACTTCACGTCGTCGGTGCGGCGGTTCTGCAGGATGTCGTCAACCTGGTCCAGGTGCGGCAGGATGCGCTGCACGAAGTCGCCGAGGGGCCGCAGGTCCTTTGAGACCAGGACGGCCCGCATGTAGCGGTTGAGGGCCGCCAGCGCGAAGGGGGTGGCGGTCGGGTTGTCGCGGTCGAGCTCGCCCGTCTTCTCGTTGATCGGAGCCTCGATCATCTGCGCGAACAGCTCCGCGGAGAAGTGCATGAACCCCGCTACCCTGCCGCGGGGGTTGCCGGACTGGCCTTTCTTGAACCTGTACTCAGCGGGTGGGAGTCCCATCACCCTACTTAGGGCCGGTTGCCGGGGGGGATTTGGGCTCCAGGTAGTGCTTCAGGTGCTCGAAGCAGATCCGGTACTCCATGCCGCTGTCGGCCCGGCGCTTCTCGAGGTAGCCGCCCCGCACGAGCCTGCCGATAAACCAGTAGTACCGCGGGGGCTTCAGCTTCAGCATCCGCATGATGCCGGCCTCGTCGGGGGAGAAGAACATGCCGTGCCTGCCGCTGCGATCCCACCGCTGGGGGAGTTGGTAGTACAGCTGCATCATCACGAGGGCCTGGAACGGCGACATCTCGCGCATCAGCCCGTCGCGCAGCGCGAGCCCGGGGTCACCTGCCACGGCCGAGCATCCTCTCGATGCGGTCGATCACGTAGGCGATCGGCGGCTCCCCGTCTGCGTGGATCTCCGCGGTCCCTTCGTACGGCCTCGCCTGGCCGCGGCGCCGGCATTCGCGGAGTTCCGCGAGGGCCGCCTCGAGGAGCTCGCGTATCACGGCGGCGGCCTGGTCATTGCGCTGCTCCGCGGTGGGCGCCGGCATCTCGTAGATCCACAGCCCGCGCCAGAAGAACGGCGCCACGGGCTCGATAGCGTCCCTGCGCACACGCTCTGCCTCGAGCTCGCCCAGGAACCGCTTCGCCCCGGGCAGTAGCCGCCACAGCTCGAACCTACGCTTCATCTTTCAGCCACCTTATCAGCTCCTCGATGAGACTCGACACGCTCATCTTGTTTGCCTCGGCGTAGCGCCTGGCGTAGTCCGCCAGCTCGGGCAGCAGGCTGGCCTTGACCACCACGCGGCGTTGGCCGCCAGTGGAACGTGCGGAAAACTTGATGCAGCGCCTCGGCGTGCTCGTAGATCCATCGCCTGTCAACATAGGCCGCGATCCTCCTGATGGCCACGCGGTAGTACAGCGAGCGGTACAGGTCCGCCGCGATCTTCTTTCCCTTCGGGTGCTCGGCCACAAGGGCGTCCAGCGCCGCGGCCGGGGCCACACGCTCGCGGGCCTCGAGGCAGTCCGAGTGCCGGTCGGGGTCGCCGATCGTGTGGAGGTGGTCCTCGAAGTGCCGCTGCTTGCTGCGCGCGCCGGCGTTCATGATGAGGCACACCTCGTAGGCGAGCCTGCGGCGGAAGCTGCGCACGTTGTAGCCGGGGTTGCGCAGGTAGTAGGCGACGAGCTGGCCCGCGGCGTCCGAGGCGATCTCCTCGATGCGCTCGACGGCGAGGTAGAGGCCGCGGCGCCTGCGCTCGCCCCGCACGATGCCCGCGGCGATGGCTTGGCACACCTCCCGCAGCGGCGCCAGGGCCTCGGCGCGGCCGGCGTGGTAGATCGACTGCAATCCGATGGCCCGCTGGTCCGGCGTCACCGCTTCACCTTCTGTTGTCCCGCCTGCTCGACCTCGAGCCGGCACTTCCCGCGCTGCGACGGGTCGTACCACCGGCAGCGCTTGAAGCACTGCGCGCGCTTGAACCGAGCCGGCACCATCGGGCACCTACGAAGACGTATCTGCATGGCTCCCCTCCCTGCTGCCGCCTGCACGTTCACGAGCCCGGCTCCCGGATCAGCGGCAGCAGATCCACGCCGGATTCCGAGAGGAAGCAGTACAGCCCGCTCTCGAGGCGGTTGATGGTGTCCTCGTCCAGCGCCAGCACGAACTCGTCGCTGATCAGATGCAGCGCTTCGTGCAACACCGTAGCGATGGTCCGCTCCGCTGGACGCCCGCGCTCGAGGGTGATGCGCAGCATATCGTGATCTTTCTCTCCGAGCCCGCCATCGAGGTGGTCGACCCACGCGAGCTCGTAGCCCTTGCCCTGGATCACGAGCTGCTGGCGCTCGCTCACAACTGCCTCGCCTTCCGCGCGGCGGCGAGTGCGCGGCATAACGAGCATGTGCTCTCGTCTTCGCAGTAGTGGTCGGCTACCGGTGGGAACCCCTCCATCGCCTCGATGCACGCATCCAGCGCTGCGTCCTTCGCCTCGAGCGCGGCCTCGTACCGCGCCGCATCCTCGGCGGATATGCCGGCCTGCGCGGTCTTCGCGTATCCCGGCGACACGGGGATCCTTAGTGCGCGCTCCATCTCTATGCCTCCTTCTCGGGGGGGTGCGTCTTCAGCCTACGCAGCTCCGCGATCCGCTCGGCGAGCTGCCCGGCGCGAGCGTTGTAGGTAGTGGTCTGCGCTCGGCTCATCCCCCGGCCGTCCCGCAGCATCTTGCGGAGATATCCGTCGTGCAGCCTGTCGAGCCGCCGCTGGCAGTCAGCGATGTCCGCGTCAATCGTCACGCCTTCGCCTCCCCGTACCTCCGCTCTGCCTCGGCCTGCGACTCGTCGCGGCTCGGCAGTCTGCCGGTCGTGGCGAGGGTGTGGTACAGCCACTCGCCGTGGTTCATCCATGCCGCCTTCTCCCGATCGCGGAACTCCGGAGCGATCAGGTCGAGGATGCGGCGGGCCATCCCCTTGTACACCGCCTCAGCCCTGGTTGTTAGATCGAACATCCGCAACTCCTGCGCGATCTTATCGATGGCGTCGGTCATGGCTTCCTCCTCAGCGGGCGCTGCCATCGGCATTTCCCATAGCGCCCGTCACAGCGTGTCGGCTTCCCTGGTACCTCGCAGTCACACGGGAACATGGCAGCCTTGAACGACCAGCCGGCGCGAAGGCTGGACCCGGCTGTTCTCGCGCACGTAGCCGGTAGCTTGCTCATGGCTTCCTCCTCGCCTTGCGAACGCCCGGCAAATCCCCCTTCACCACCTTGCCGTGTGCGGCTTTGAGCAACCGCACCAGGTCCTCGACATTCATCTGCGCCAGATGCCCTATGATGTCGATGTGTATATCGCTCCTCGTGGCTTCCTCCTCTCACCACGATTTGCCGTCGATAAGCCATGCAGCAGTTATCGTGGCAGCGATCAGCAGCAGCACCGCAAGACCCAGCGCAACCCATTCGATCATGGCTTCCTCCCGAGTAGCATGTCGCGGCGGCGATACCACATCTCAGTGGCCATCGAATCTCCCTCCATGGCATTCGGCGGAGGATTCTCCAACAGCCAGCGTACCTCCTCCCACAGCCCGTCGCCCGGGGTGGAGAGGGCGGCATCGATGATGTCTTTGTCGTCGGCGTCGATAGCCCGCTCGTACAATTTCCCCAGCGCCTCCCGCATCCTGCCCACCTCCAGGCGCAGGGAGCGGATGGTGTCGTCGCGGGTGTCCTTATGCCCGCCGCCGGCGCACGTCGGGCACCATGACCTTCCCCCGCCCGGCGCGATGTAACACCCACAGTCAAGATACGTACCGTGTTCGCTCATTTTCGCTCTCTCCCACACTTGTGACACAGCCATTCTCGTTCTCCGTTATGTGCCCCGCACTTACATGTCCACCCCTTCATCACTTCCCCTCCTCGGCCCTGCGGGCCTCGATGTGGGCTATAGCCTCATGCACGTGCGGCGGCATCAGCCGGGCGGGGTCTTTCGGCAGGTGACGGTATTCGTCGGCCATCACGTAGTCCGCCAGCTCGGCCCGGCAGTCACTTAGCCGGTCGAACAGTTCCCCTGCACCCTTCTCACGCTCGGCCAATAGCGCGGCGAGGAAGTCGCGGTCCTTCGTCATATCACGAAGCTGATTGCTCACCTTCTCAGCCCGCTCCTCGGCGGCGTTGCGCGCCATCCCCTCGGTGAGTAGCGCCTGCTGAGCGGCAAACAGCGCCGCCGCCGCGTCGCCGAGCGCCGCATCGAAGTCCCCAAGCAGCGCCCGCGCGTTGGCGGGCAGCTCCCACCATCCACCGAGGGTTTCAAGCCGGTCATGCAGTTCCTTCGCTGTCATGCTTCCTTCTCCTTCAGCGAGAATCTCAGCAGCTTCGGTATCATCTGCTATCTCGCCCATGCTTCCCTCCTCCCATCCTGTAGGACGTTAGTCACCTGTACAGCCTACTTTCGTCATACAAAATACCGGGCCTCTTGGCGGTGAGGCCCGGTCAGCTCCTGTCGCACTGTGCGCACTTCGCTCGGGAGCCGCCGCACCTGGCGAGCCCCCGGGGGTCCGGCCGCCGCCACGGCCACCCCATATGCCATCGGCGCTCGTCAACGATGGTCGGCCGCTGTGCATCATGACCCCAGCTCCAGCGCGAGCTGGTACTCTGCCCTCGCCACGCGCCGCTCGGCCCCCGGATCCCCGCCGCGGGCAGCCCGGCGCCCTGCTGCGGCCTGCACGGCCCTGATGCGTTCCCCGATCCACCGCATCACCGGCACGGCCATGCTGTTGCCGAGCGCCTTGTAGCGCGGGCCATCGGCGGCGAGTCGGCCACGGTAGGGGATGAGCGTGTAGTCGTCAGGGAAACCCTGAAGGCGCTCGCATTCTCGTGGCGTAAGGCGACGGACGCCGGTTGTGCCCGAAAGGCTGTTGCTCCCGGGGCGCGGATGGCCGCGAAGAGTGCCGGAAACAGCCACACCCCCGGCCTTTGCCACGTCGATCGACGGTGACACGCCATCGAAAGATGGAGCACGCGATGTCGCACTCTGCTTTGACTGGAAAGCTACCAGCGGAGTACCCCGCCCCGTGCCGTCCTCACTTGCGTCGAAGCCGTCGGCGCGGAGGGCGTGGGCGATCGCCGGCGCGTGCCCTGCCTTCGCGAGCGAGGGGGAAGGATCT
>JAQTNG010000248.1 GCA_028714015.1 Elusimicrobiota bacterium
GCCGCGGACGCCCGGACCGTCATCACCGGCACGCCCGCGCCGCGCACGACCGACTCGGCGACCGAGCCGAGCATGAAGCGCTCGAGCCCGGCGTTGCCGTGCGTTCCCATGACGATGAGCCCGGCCGCGTCGTCCCGGGCCCGCTCGAGGAGCTCGCGGGCGGGCCAGCCGTCGAGCACGCGGACCGAAACGCGCTCGGCCGGGAAGCCGGCGGCGGCCGCGCGCAGCCGCCGCTCCATCCGGAGCTCGTACTCGTCGTCCTGGACGGGAATCGGCAAAGCCGCGGCGTCCGGCGCCATCCCGGCCGCGACCATCACGGGCTGCCGGACATGAACCAGCTCGAGCGACGCGGCCCATCGCAGCGCGAGGGCTTTCGCGGCGTCCGCCGCCGCGAGCGCGGCCGGCGAGAGGTCGACGGCGACCAGTATGAGCTTCGGGGGAAATCCTTTCATGACGCTCACCTCCGTGCCAGGCAGATCCCGCCGCAGGTCAGGCAGGGCCTGGCGCCGCGGCGCCGGGCTTCCGAGATGTCGACGGTCACGCAGTCGCTCCCGCAATTGCGGACGAGCACGCAGGCGGGGCAATGGTAGATCATGGCCCTGATGTTCAGGACCACGGCCTGATCGACGACCGGAACGGCCAGGACCGCGGGCTTGAGCCCCAAGGCCGCCGCCAAAGAGAGGACCAGCATCCCGGCCACGGAAAACTCAAGGAGCCGGCGCAGCCTCGCGTTCCTGGTCATAAGCCCTCCGTGCTTCCTCCGTGGGGCGCAACGATCGGGCCAAGGGCGAGGGTTGTTTCGTTGCGGCGGGTGTTATCATCCGATGGAATTCAAGGACTACTACGCCGTTCTGGGGATCGCAAAGGAGGCCTCCGCCGAGGAGGTCAAGCGCGCTTATCGCCGCCTGGCGCGCAAGCATCATCCCGATCTGCATCCCGAAGCGGGCAAGGCCGCGGCCTCGGCGAAATTCAAGGAGATCAACGAGGCTCATGAGGTCCTTTCCGATCCGGAGAAAAGGGCGAAGTACGACCGGCTCGGCGCGGGCTGGGAGCAGGCCGAGGAGCCGAGGCGCGGACGCGGACGGGAAGCGGGGCCCCGGGCCTTCCACGCGGCGCAGGGCGAATCGGGCTTCAGCGACTTCTTCGAGGAGCTGTTCGGGGGCGAGGGGCGGCGGGGCTTCGGCGTCGAGGACGCCGAGGCGGGCGGCCCCGACGAGGGGCGGGACGTGGAGGCGGAGCTGCCCCTGTCCCTCGAGGACGCTTTCCACGGCGGCGAGAAGAAGATGACCTTCATGGCGCCCGCCGTCTGCGCCGCCTGCGGCGGCGGCGGCCGCAATCGCCGGGGATTTTGCGCTTCGTGCGGCGGCGCCGGCGAAGTCCGGCGCGAGAAGCGCGTCACGGTGAACCTGCCCCGGCACGTCCGTGACGGCGTCAAGCTGAGGCTTCGCGGCCAGGGCTCGCCCGGCAGGAACGGCGGGGCTCCCGGCGATCTTTTCCTGAGGGTGAAGCTCCTGCCTCATCCGGCGTTCAAGGTGTCCGGCAGCGACCTGGAGACGAGCGTCACGGTGATGCCTTGGGTCGCCGCGCTCGGCGGGGAGGCCACGGTCGCCGCCCTGGATGGGCCGCTCGGCATACGGATTCCCGCGGGAACGCACGCGGGGCGACCCTTCCGCATTTCCGGCAGGGGCTTGGCCAAGGGGGACGGCTCCCGGGGGGACCTCTACGCCGTGGTGCGCGTGGACATTCCCGAGCGCCTGAACGAGGCGACGGAACGCTTGTTCCGGGAGATGAAGGTCGCCAGCCCGTGAACCCGCTGACCGACGTCGAGGCGGCGCTGAGGTGGCTGCGCAAACGCCCTGCCTCGAGCCGGGGGGTCCACGAGGCGCGCAAGAGCCTGAAGCGGGCGCGCGCCGTGCTGAAGCTCGGCCGGAGCTCCTCCGTCGAGAGGCAGAGCGTTCTCGCGGACGACGCCTGCCGCCGCGCCGCGCGGGCCTTGGCGCCGCTCCGGGACGACCGCGTGTTCGCCGTCACGCTGGAAGCGCTGCTCGCGCGCGGAGCGGATGATTTTTCGCGCGAGGCCCGCGCCCTCGGCCGGGACCTCGCCCTCCGGGCGCGGCGGGCGGAGGCGCGAGCCCTGGCCCGCGGCGCGGCCTTCCGGCGCGCCCGGGCCGCCCTGCGCGCCTGCGCCCGCGTGCTGGCCCCGGACGTGTTCGCGCGGGCGGTCTCGGCGTCGCTCGAGGACGGCCTGCGCGAATCCTATCGCCGCGGGCGCCGGGCTTATCGCGCCGCGCGCTCCGATCCCGGGAAAGGGCGCTTTCACGCCTTGCGCAAGCGGGCCAAGCGCCTGCTCCACGAGCTCGAGGGGCTGACGCCGCGCCCGCGCGGGGCGCGGGGCGCGACGCTCGAAGCCCTGCGGAGCCTGACGAAGGTTCTGGGCGACGAGAACGATTTGGCCCTGCTGCGCCGGCGCCTGGCCCGGGCTCCGGACGGCGGCGCGCCCGCCGCGATCCGCCGCTACGCGCGCAAGCGCCAGCGGCGCCTGCGCCGGCGCTCTCTGGTTCTCGCGAAGAGGCTGTTCGCCGAACGGCCGGCGTCCTTCGCGCGCGGCCTCTAGGCGGGGCTGGAGTTTCCGTTGCGCCGTCGAGACGTGCGGGAGCGTCGGGCTCCGCGTGGAGGGCACCGTGGAACAGGATAAGCGCAGGATGGCGACGTACGCCGGATACTTCATTTCCGGAGCCGCAGTCGGTGCCGCGCTCGGGGTGCTGTTCGCGCCCAAGGCCGGCAGCGAAACGCGGGAGCAGATGAGCTCCTGGCTCAAGGAGAAAACGGAGAAGGGCCGCGGCGGGTACCAGGCCATGAAGGAGGCCCTGGAATCCGGCCGCCGGAACCTCCGGGCCAGGGCGAAAAAGCTGATGGGCGTCTGAACGACGGCGGAGCGGACCGGGGCGCTGAACGGTCAGGGAGCGGCGGCTCGATTCAGGGGGTGCCTATGTCCATTGTGTACATGGCCGTGATCGCCTTCGCCTTCATGCTCCTTTTGCGCCCGCCGCGCTAACGCGACGGCTCGGGCAACGGGTGCCGCTGGAGCTGCTCCATCCGTTCGTCCAGCACGGCCTCGAAGCGGCGCTTCAGCTCGGCCTTGGTCTCCTCGAACTGCGCGGCGCGCGCGACCTTGCGCTCGTTGGCGTCGTACTCGAGGAAGTCGAGCACGGAGCCGATGTCCTCTTTGCTGAGCGGGCGGCCGTGGAAGTGGGCCCGCATGCGCATGCTGGCGATGTAGAACTCCCACCAGGACCGGCCGACGTAAGGCGAGTTGATCGAGCGCGCCAGCGTGTGGCAGCTGGCGCAGATCCGGGCGTAGACCGCGTAATCGCGCCTTATTTCGGGCGGATAGGACGAGATGTCCACCGTGTCCGGGCCCAGGTCGCTGTAGAACAGGGCGGCCGCTCTCCGCTCGGGCGACGCCTGCGGGATCTCGGCCCGCTGCGGGGCCGGCCCGGCCGACACGGGAATGCCGCCCCACATGCGCCAAGCGGCGCAGCCGGCGGCGAGGAGAGCGCAGAGGAGCGCGAGGCGTTTGAAGATCATGGCCCGCCTCCCGCCTCGGGCGCCAGCAGGCGCGGCTGGGGCGATTGCTGCAGGTGCTCGAGAAGCCGGTTCAGCGTGGGCTCGAAGCGGCGCTTGAGCTCCTCGGTCTGCTCCTCGAAGCGCTTGCGGTCCTCCACCTTCCGGACGCGGGCGTCGTACTCCAGAAAGTCGAGCAGGGCCTTCACCTGGTCGGGAGGGATCGGGCCCTCGTGCTTCAGCCGGGAGCGCAGGCTCATCCGGATCAGGTGGAAATGCCAGTAGGCCCGGCTCTGCACGGGCGAGCTGACCGCGCGCGCCAGGGTGTGGCAGCGTGCGCATTGCACGCGGAAGAACCGGTAGTTGAATTTCTGCTGGGCGGGGTAATCGGAGACGTCGATCGTGTCGGGGCCGAGATCCGCGTAGTAGAGCGTCTCGGGGAGCTGCTCCGGCTGGGGAAGCGCGGGCGGACGCCCCTGAGCCGGGGCCGTCGAAAGGGCGAGCTCCACGGCCGACCACCTTCCCGTCGCGTCGGCCGCGGGGTCGCGGTAGCCCGACCAGCGAAACAGGGCGCAGCCGCCCAATAAAACGAAGGCCGCCGTGAACACCAACGATGGGCGCCTATTCATTCCTAGATGGGGCGCAACGGACCGACCATCGGCGCGGAGGGCCGTTTCGTTGCTTGAATATAAGGACGATGGTCGGAGGCCTTATGCTCAGATTCCCGCCGCGCCGCATACTCGTCGCCGTGGAGTCCACGAAGGCGTCTCTCTTCGCCTGGCAAGCGGCGAAGGAGATCTCCGAGCGCTTCGGCGCCGCGCTCGAAGCCGTCTGGTGCGTGCCGCCGGTGGCCACCGAGCTGGCCGGCCTGGAGAGCCTCTCTCGCCGGCCCGGCTTTCGCGCGGAGGCCTTGAAGCGCCTGCGGGAGCGGCTCGGTCCGGGCGCGCGCCTGCACGCCGTCAACGGCGAGCCGGCGTTCGCGATCCCCCGGCTGGCGCGCGAGCGCGCCTGCGATCTGATCGTCATCGGCACGCATCACCGGCCGGGCCTCGTGCGCTGGGTACAGGGCTCGACGGCGGAGGCGGTCGTCCATGGAGCGCCTTGCCCGGTGCTCGTCGTCCCGCGCGCCTGGAACGCTCCGCGCTGGATCCTGGCTCCCGTCAACGCGGCCGTCTATGCCCGCCGGGGGCTGCAGGCCGCGGCGGTCCTCGCCCGCGCCTACAAGGGACGCGTGGCGGTGGTCGAGGTCGTTGCGGATTCCGCGCAGGGGCCGTCCGCGGCCAAGCGCATCAGCGTGCGGGCGGAGAAGCTCCCGGCGGCCGTGCGCCGGGACGTGCGGCCCGAGCTCGAGGTCCGCGTGGGACATCCGGTCAAGGAAATCCTCCGCGCCGAGCGCGACCGGGATCTGGTGGTCCTCGTCGCGCATCGGAAATCGCTTCTGGGGGACATGGTCCTGGGCACCACCGTGGAGCGCGTGCTGCGCCATTCCCGCATACCGGTGCTGGCGATTCCCTCGCGCTGAGGAAGGTCAGCGTTCCTGGAGCCAGGCCACGAGAGAGCTCACCGCGAGGGGCTTCTCGAACATGCAGTCGATCGGAGAGGTTTCGGCGTCGGACGACGTGAACACCGCGCTGACCATCGCGATGCGCAGGTCCGGCTTCAGGGTCTTGGCCCGGCGGGACAGCTCGAAGCCGTCCATGGGGTCCATGCGGCCGTCGGTGACCATGCAGTCGATGGGGCGCGTGGCGAGGAGCTCGAGCGCCTCGGCGCCGCTGCCGGCGGACAAAGTGGCATAGCCCGCGCGCTTGAGCGAGAGGCTCAGCATCGTTCGGAGGGAGGCGTCGTCGTCGACGATCAGAACGGCCGGCCGGTTGTACATGCCGGTCTCTGTAACTGCAATGAAACGGCCAGAAGGCCTATTTCTTCTTGGCCGGTATGCCGTAAGCCTTGAGCTTGCGCCACAGGGTGTTTCGGGCCACGCCCAGGCGCTTGGCCGCCGTGACCTGGTTGCCGCCGCAGTCCTCGATCGCCTGAAGTATGTGGCGCTTCTCGGCGTCGTCGAGCGTTTCCTTGGAGCCGCTCTTGCCCTCGGTCGCGACGCTCGGCAGCATCTCGGGCGGCAGGTCCCCGGTGGCGATGGAGGCCCCGGAGGCCATGATGGGCACGCGCTCGATGACGTGCTCGAGCTCGCGCACGTTTCCGGGCCAGCGGTAGCGGCGCAGGGCCTCGGCGGCCGCGG
>JAQTNG010000249.1 GCA_028714015.1 Elusimicrobiota bacterium
AGGAGCCTTCGTGCGCACGACGGACGCCTCGTCCTGCGCTCCGACGTGGACGGGCAAGGTGAACAGGAAGGTGGCGCCCTGGCCGGGCTCGCTTTCGAGCCACATCTTGCCCTTCTGCAGGTGGACGAGCGCCTTGGCGATGGACAAGCCCAGCCCCGTGCCGCCGACGTGCATCTCGCCCGCGGCGATCTGGACGAACTTCTCGAAGACCTTGCCCTGCTCCGACTTGGCGATGCCGGGGCCCGTGTCGGTGACCGCGTACTCGACGAAGCCCTGGTTGCCCTCGGCGCGCTTGGCCAGCTTGACCGTGATCTTGCCGCCGGCCGGCGTGAACTTGATCGAGTTGGAGAGGAGGTTGACGATGACCTGAACCGTGCGCGACGCGTCGGCCTCGACGAGCGGCAGGCCCCCGGGCGCGGACAGGGTCAGCTCGATGCGCTTCTTCTGGGCCCACGGCTGGAGGCTGTCGACCGCGTCCTGGGCGATCCTCGCCGCCTCGGCCGGCTTCGTGAACACCTCCATCTGGCCGGATTCGATCTTCGAGAAATCGAGGATGCTGTTGATCATGTCGGCCAGGCGGTCGGAGTTCTTCAGCGCCGTGTTGAGCATCCGCGTCTCGTCTTCCTCGATCTTGCCGGCGAACTGGCCCTGAAGAATCTCGAGCGCGGCCCGGATCGACGACAGCGGCGCGCGCAGCTCGTGCGTGACGTGGGCGACGAAGTCGCGCTGCATCCTCTGCAGCTCCTTGTGCTTCGTCTGGTCGGGCAGGGCGGAGACCATGCCGACGACCTTGCCCTCCTCGGTCTTCACGACGGCGCTCGACGCGCGCAGGGTGCGCTGGGTGTCGGCGGCGCCCTGGAGCTTGACCTCGGTGCCGATGTCCCGGTCGGCCGGCGACGAGAGATCGGAGGCCATGGTCACGATGAACTGCTCGCTCGGCTTGTCGGTGATGGACTTTCCGGCGCTTTGCGCGAGCGTCTGGCCGTAGATCTGCTCGGCGGCCGGGTTCATCATCAGGATCTTGCCCTGGTCGTCGACGACGACGACGCCCTCGACCATGTTGCTGAGCACGCTGTCGGTCCGCTTCGCCTCGTTCTGCAGGGTCTTCTTCTCGCGCTTGAGGGGAACCGTGACCTCTTCGACGCGCTTGGCGATGTCGCTCTCGAGGAGCTTCATGACCTGCTCGATGACCTTCTTGCGTAAAACGGGATCGGGCACGGCCTTCGCCACGAGCTCCATCATCGTGCGCTCGAGCGAGCCGCCCGCGATCGCGTCGCTGATCCCCTGCATCTCGACGTCGGCCGCTTCCGCGTCGCGCGCCCGGCGGCCCCGGTTCATGCCGGGACCTCCATCCGGGTCGGGCCCCCCCCCGCCCTGCCCCGCGCCTTCGCCGGGACCGGCGCCGCCGGCTCCTTCGCCGGGGCCCTCTCCGGCTCCGGACCCGGCGCCTTTCTCGCCGGCTTTGAGGTACACGGCCTCGTTGAACACGATGTTCGTCACCGAGCGCCCGGCCAAATAGCCCTTCGGGTCCGCCGCGGCCGGAGAATCTCCGCGCATGGCGGCCAATTCGCAGAACGCGATGAGCTCGTCGGTGGTGATGCCCGTCTTGAAGGACAAGCTCGTGAGCTTGAAGCGGTTGAAGAGGTTCGCGAGCGACGCCGGAAGCTGGCCGAGGTTGCCGACGACGCGGGAGTTGAGGATGAGCTTGTCGCGGTCGATGCCGATCGCGAGCTCCCCGCTCGAGGACGACCCAAGCGCCGCCGCCAGGTTCTCCTGCGCTGCCGCGATGGTCGCGATCACGGCGGGATGGCCGACCTTGTACAAAGCCATCTGGCCGAGCGCCTTGCCGAGCGCCTTCAGAGCCTCGAGCGTCTGCCTCTCGAGATTCGCGCCGGAGCCCGGAGCCGGCGGAGGAGTATCCGTCATCAGAGCCTCTCGATCCGGCCCTTGAGCCCGGCGAGGGCGTTGCGCGCGTCGAAGGTCCGGCGGGACAGGCGGACGACGCGCGGATAGTCGATCCCCGAGTGCGCGGTCAGGATCAGCACGCAGTCGGCCTCGCGCACGGCGGCGTCCGTCAGGCGGCGGCTCGTCCACGCTCGTCCGCCGACCGAGACGCGCGGCACGTGCGGATCGTGGTAGGAGATTTTTGCTCCGTCCTCGGCGAGCAGGTGCATGATGTCGAGCGAGGGCGAGTCCCGGAAGTCGCCGACGCCCGGCTTGTACGCGACGCCGAGCACGAGCACCTTCGAGCCTTTCACCGACTTGGCGTCGCGGTTGAGCAAGCTCGCGATGCGAGCGGCCGTATAACGCGGCATCTGGCCGTTGACCGTCGAGGCGAGCTCGATGAAACGCGGCTCGAAGTTGAGGGATTTCATCTTCCAGGCCAGCAGCTGCGGGTCCTTCGGGATGCAGTGGCCGCCGATTCCGGGGCCGGGCCAGAACGGCATGAAGCCGAAGGGCTTCGTCGCCGCGGCGGCGACGACCTCCCAGACGTTGAGGCCGAGGCGGTCGCAGATCTGCGCGAGCTCGTTGACGAGCGCGATGTTGACGGAGCGGAAGGTGTTCTCGAGCAGCTTGACGAGCTCGGCCGCGGTGGCGCTCGACACGGGCACGACCTTCGAGATCACCGTCGAGTAGAGGGCCACCGCGAGCGCCGTCGAGCGGGCGTCGATGCCGCCGACGACCTTCGGGGTGTTCTCGATCTTCCACTTTTCGTTGCCCGGGTCCACGCGCTCTGGCGAAAACGCCAGCCAGAAGTCCTTGCCGGCCTTGAGGCCGGATTTCTCCAATTCAGGGAGCACGGCCTCCCGCGTGGTGCCGGGATAGGTCGTGCTCTCGAGCACGATGAGGGTGCCGCGCTTGAGCCGCTTGGCCACGGTCCGGCAGGCGGCGACGATGTTGGAGATGTCGGGCTCCTTCGTCTTGCGCAGGGGCGTCTGCACGCAGATGAGGATCGCGTCGAGCTTCGCGATGCCGGCCCCCGTGTCGTCGATCGTCAGCGCGCCCGAGCGGATGAGGGCGCCGAGCTCCTTCGACGGAACGTCCTCGATGTACGAGCGCCCCTTGCGCAGGGCCGCCGCGCGGGGCGCATACACCTCGATACCCGTGACCTTGAAGCCGCGGCGGGCGAAGGCGACGGCCAAAGGCAGTCCGACATAGCCCAGGCCGATGACGCCCACGCGGGCGGTTTTCTCCCGAATCTTTTGATCGAGCTTCACGGCGAGAGTATAGAGGATGAAGCGGGGCTTGTCCATCCCCGCTATTTATGAAAGAATGCGTCCTTCCTTATGAAGAGCCATGATGTCTGCGTCGTCGGCGCCGGTTATGTCGGCCTGGTCACCGGATCGTGCCTGGCCGAGATCGGCCACCGCGTGGTCTGCGTCGACTCCGACCCCCGCAAGCTCAAATCTCTGAAGGCCGGCAAGGTCCCGATCCACGAGCCCGGCCTCGACGAGGTGTTCAAGCGCGTCGTGAAGTCAGGCAAATTGACCTTCGCGGCCTCTGTCGAGGAAGGCCTCCTTTATAAAGGGCGCCGCGCCGAAGTCGTGTTCATCGCGGTCGGCACCCCTCCCCGCCACGATGGCTCCGCCGACCTGTCCGCCGTAGAGGCCGTGGCCGAGACCGTGGCCAAGCACATGGACGGCTACACCGTGATCGTGGACAAGTCCACGGTTCCCGTGGAGACGGGGGACTGGGTTTCCAAGACCATCCAGCGCTTCAACAAATCTGGGACGCCCTACGACGTCGTGTCGAATCCGGAATTTTTGAGCGAAGGTTCCGCCGTTCGCGACTTCATGAAGCCCGACCGCGTCGTGCTGGGCGTCTCGTCGAAGCGCGCGGAAACCCTCATGCGCGAGATTTATGCGCCTTTAAAGGCAACGATACTTGTCACCGACCTCAAGAGCGCGGAGCTCATCAAGCACGCCTCGAACAGCTTTCTCGCCACCAAGATTTCCTATATAAACGCGGTTTCCATACTGTGCGAGAAGGTCGGCGCGGACGTGGGGATGGTCGCGAAAGGAATGGGGCTGGACCGCCGCATCGGCCCGATGTTCCTCAACGCGGGGATCGGCTTCGGCGGCTTCTGCTTCCCGAAGGACCTCGAGGCCTTCCACTGGATCAGCAAGCAGAAGGGCTACGACTTCAAGCTGCTCAAGGCCGTCCAGGAGATCAACGCGCTGCAGCTGTCCTGGGTGTCCCGCAAGATCGAGGAGAAGCTCTGGAACCTCGAGGGCAAGACCGTCGCCGTCCTCGGCCTCGCGTTCAAGCCCGACACCGACGACATGCGCTACGCGCCGTCGCTCGAGGTCGTGACCGGCCTGCGCGCCCGCGGCGTCAAGATCCGCGCGTTCGATCCCGTCGCGATGGAACGCGCCCGTGTCCTCCCGGAGTTCAAGGGCGTGCACTTCGCCAAGGACGAGTACGACGCGATCAAGGGCTGCGACGCGCTCGCGATCGTGACCGAGTGGCCGCGCTTCAAGGACCTCGACCTGCGCCGCGCCAAGAAGCTGATGCGCACCGCCGTGCTTCTCGACGGGCGGAACATCTTCGATCCCGAAAAGGCCCGCGCGCTGGGCTTCGACTACGCCGGCGTGGGGCGGCCGTGATCAAGCGGGTCCTGATCACCGGCGGCGCGGGCTTCCTGGGCAGCCACCTCTGCGACAATTTCCTCGCCAAGGGCGCCAAGGTCATCGCGGTGGACAACCTCATCACCGGCAGCATGACGAACATCGAGCACCTGATCAAGAATCCCCGCTTCGAGTTCATCAAGCTCGACGTGACGAACTATCTGCACGTGCCGGGGCCGCTCGACCTCGTCATGCATTTCGCGAGCCCCGCCTCCCCGATCGACTACGCGAGATGGCCGATCCCGACGCTCAAGGTCGGCGCGCTCGGCACGCACAAGGCGCTGGGCCTGGCCAAGGACAAGAAGGCGATCTTCGCGCTCGCGTCCACCTCCGAGGTGTACGGCGACCCCGAGGTGAACCCCCAGCCCGAGACCTACTGGGGCAACGTCAACCCGATCGGCCCGCGCGGCGTCTACGACGAGGCCAAGCGCTACGCCGAGGCGATGACGATGGCCTACCACCGCTATCACGGCGTGCCCGTGCGCATCGTGCGCATCTTCAACACCTACGGCCCGCGCATGCGCACCGAGGACGGCCGCGCCGTGCCGAACTTCATCACGCAGGCGCTGAAGGGCAAGCCGATCACCGTGTACGGCGACGGCTCGCAGACCCGCAGCCTGACCTACGTCTCCGACCTCGTCGACGGCATCGACCGCCTCGTCCGCTCGAAGGAGACCGGCCCGATCAACATCGGCAACCCGGTCGAGATGACCCTGCTCGAGATCGCGAACACGATCAAAAAACTGACCAAGTCCCGCTCGAGAATCGTTTTCAAGAAATTGCCGGTCGACGATCCCAAGGTGCGGCGCCCGGACATCACGCTGGCGCGCAAGCTGCTCAAGTGGGAGCCGAAGGTTCCCCTCGAGGAAGGCCTGAAGCGCACGATCGCGTACTTCCGCCGAATCCTCTGAATCCCGTCCTCACCGTCGTCATCCCCTGCCGCAACGAAGCGGAAAACATCGCCCGCTACGCCGGCGAGCTGTTTCCGGCCCTCGACGCGCTCGGCGTCTCCTACGAGGTCGTGATCGTCGACGACGGATCCTCCGATGACACATCCTCAAGAGCGGCGGAGCTTCTGATCACGCGCAAGGACACCCGGATCGTGACGCTCTCGCCGAACCGCGGCATGGGCGGCGCCATCCGCGCGGGCTTCGCCGAGGCGCGGG
>JAQTNG010000250.1 GCA_028714015.1 Elusimicrobiota bacterium
GGGATGAACACGCGCAGGGCGCGATCATAGGCCAGGCCGCTCTCGCCCAGGCCGCCGAAGGCCTTGGTCAGGGCCACGGAGCGGGACTCGTTGTCCGGCGCGTTGCGCGCCGCGAGCAGGTCGGCGACCAGGCCGGCCGCCTCCTTGGCGAGCGTCGGGAGATCGTTGACCTCGCTGCTGCGCCCGTCGTTCGTGTCCGGGAACGCGTTGCGAGCGGCGTTCCAGTCGTAGTCCATCTTCCCGTCGGCGCCGATCTTGCCGTTGGCCAGGAGCCATTTCATGGCGGGCGAGGACTCGACCGTCGCGGCGTAGGATTTGAGGATGTCCTCGGCCGTCGCGGCCGTCAGCTGCTTGACCGCCTCCTGATTGAAGACGAGCGTGAAGGCGATCGCGCCCTTGCGGCTGGCGGACTCCTGATTCGTCGCGGGGCTGCCGTCGGAGTCAAAGGAAGGCTCCGGAGCCGGAGGCTCCGGAAGGTGCTTGGCGATCGGCAGGGCCAGGCGCGAGTTCGGCCCTTCGCCGCGCGTGCCGGCCAAAGCCATGATGTCGCTCAACTCCTTGGCCTTCTCGCGCACCGAGCTCTCGGTCGCGCGCAGGAAGCCGTGCTGCTGGAGGTAGACCACGATCGGAGCGCCGTACTCGTCGCCGGCCTTGGCCGCGGTCACGACCTGGACGTCGCGCTGGACGTTGTCCTTGATCAGCGGTCCGACCCAGGGGATGCTGAAGTACTCCGACTGGCGGGATTTGTCCGCGCGCTCGAAATGGATGTGCCCCTGCACGTCGGTGTAGCGCGTCGTCGTGTCGTCGCTCCTGAGGCTCGCCCAGTTCTGCGAGGTCAGGAAAGGCAGGTTGAGCGTGATCGACTTGGCCTTCGCGGTGTAGGCGTTGATCGCGGCGAACGCCGCCGGCCCGAGCTCCGCGTCGTGCACGTCCTTCATGCGGAGGTAGGCGGCCTCGGTGCTCTCGTCGGTGGCCTGCTGAGTGCCCATGTCCCAGCCCATCTTGACCAAGGACCGGAAGTCGCCGTGCAGGGCCTGAGCGACGGCCTCGGCCTGCGCCGGATCGCGCGGGTCCACCACGTACTCGAGCATGACGCGCTTGCCCTGCGAGCGGGAATTGGAGAAGCCGAGCATGGCGACCGTGTAGCGGTTGAGCGCGCGGGCGAGCTCACGATCGACGAACTTGGCGAGGATGTTCGCGCCCAGCGAGGCGAACTGCACCGCCGGGATGGTCTCGACGATGCTGCCGCCGCGCGTGCGGACCTCGACGCGGTCGATGCGAAACCGGAAACGCAGCTGGGATTCGGAGAGGCGGAAAAGGGTGAGGGTGGCCGCGCCGCTCTCCGTGCCGTTGAAGGACAGGGAGACGTTGAGGTTCTCGGCGACCGCGTCGCCGATCGACTCGGTATGGCCGACCGTGAGACGGAAAGGCAGGCGCCACAGCTCGCCGACCTTCATCGCGGCGATGCGCTCGGCCTTGAACGGCAGGACGGTCTTGATGTCGCGAAAGTCCACGAGCGTGTCGAGCTCCTTGCAGGTGGCCTTCCCCTCCAGGGGCCGAATGACCATCGACGAGCCCTCGAGGCGGCCTCCGACCCACAGCCCGACCGAGGCGCCCGCGTCGCCGAGGGCCTTGGAGAACCCGTGGCCGTAGCCGACGCTCAGGCGCTCCTCGTCTACGATCGTCAGGCGTCCGTCGGGGAGAGGGGCCAGGTAGCGGCTGAAGCCGGCGCCGGTGCCGCCGAAGTCGTCGGGAAGATGGTAGTCGTAATTCGCCTTGATGTTCCGGCACAGCTGGTCGAGGACGCGCTCGCGCATCTTCTCGCCGAAGGTCACGCGCTCGGGAGCGGAGAAGCCTCCTTCCGGCGTGGTCGGGCCGATCGGCGTGTTGGGCGTGGAGCCCGGGTCGGCCGGCGGCACGACCGACTCCCATTCGCTGTCGGGCTCGCTCATCATCTTCATCTGCGCGCAGACCGGGACGGACGCGAAAACGGCGGAGGCGGCGATCCAGGCGGCGCGGCGGAGGCGTTGGCTCATGACATTATTGTAAGCCAAGCCGGGCCGCGCGTCGGGGGTCTTAGGGCCTAGAGCGGCCCACAACCGGACAGGTGACTACTTCCCGCGCTTCTCGGAGAACAGTTCGTCGAAGAAGCTGTGCATCGCCTGCCAGGAGCGGACGTCGGCCTCCTTGTTATAGGCCATGCCCTTCGCGGTGTCGGTGCCGGCCTCGGGGACGGTGAAGCTGTGCACCGCGCCGCCGTACTGGACGAACTGCCAGTCGGCCTTCACCTTGCGCATCTCCTCCAGGAACCCGGGCACGCCGGGGTTGGTGAAGCCGTCGTCGGCGCCGTGCAGCACGAGGATGGCGGCCTTGGGCTTCTCCGTCGCGGGCGTCGGCGTGGCCAGGTTGCCGTGGAAGCTCACGACGCCCTTGAGGTCGGTTCCGGCCCGGGCGAGCTCGAGCACGGTCGTGCCGCCGAAGCAGTAGCCGATCGCCCCCAGATTCTTCTGGTCCACGAACGGGAGCTTCTTGAGCTGCTCGAGGCCGGCCAGCGCGCGCCGGCGCATCAAGGAGCGGTCGGCGAAGAACGCGCCGGCGAGCTTGCCCGCCTCCTCGTGATCCTTCGCGTACACGCCCTTGCCGTACATGTCGACGGCGAAGGCCGTGAATCCGAGCTTGGCCAGCTGCTCCGCGCGGCGGCGCGCGTACGGTCCGTGGCCCCACCACTCGTGCACGACGAGTATGCCGGGGCGGGAGTCCCGGAAGCCGTCTTCCCAGGCGGCGTAGCCCTGGAGCACGACGTCGCCGTCCTTATAATCGACGACCTTGGTCTGTATGCGGGCATTCGCGGCCGGGGCCGCGGCGAGGGCGAACAGCGAGGCGAAAAGGAGATTTTTCATGTCAGGGAGGATACTAAATTCCGTAACACGCCCCGGATATCCTCACGGTCACATCATGATGACGCGCCGAGATGTCCCCGTCGTTCCGTCTAGGTCTAAAGGCCCCCTTTCCAATGGGTCTTACGCCAACCCTCGCAGAGGCCTCAGGCCCCCGACTTCGACCTCCTTCCCGGCTACCCTTGGAGGAATGAAGGCTCTCGCGATCGCGCTGATCATGCTGGCCGCCTCCGGCGCTAATATCGCCCATGCCGAGGATTGGGCCGAGACCGCCGCTCCCGTCTATCGGGGCGTGGAAGCCGTCGCCGACGGCGTGTACGGCCTCGTGCGCGGCCACCTGATCTCCGCCGTGATCCCCGGCGGCCTCTCGCGCCGCATGAGCGCCGTGCCCGTCGGCACCTCCGACAAGATTTTCGCCGAGCGCCTGCGCTACCGCCAGGAGAAGGCCGCCCGCCGTCTGCTCGAGGAGCGCCCGATCGGCCCGATGGGTCCCGCCGAGACCGCCGCCTGGCAGCGCCGGGCCGCCGGCTCTTACGCGACCTCCGCCACCGACGCCGTCGCCGACGCCTTGGTCCGCCGCTATCAGCTCGAGCGATTCGGCCGGGACTCGGGCGCCTACGCCTCCAATCTCTCCAACTGGGACCCGGAGTTCATGGTCTCCGCCGGAATACTCGGCAGCGCCTACCTTTATGTCGCGGGCCTGCGCACCGATTTCAACGTCGGCCCCGTGCGCGTGGACTTCGACACCCGCCCCGGCTCGGCCGTGCAGGGCGCCATACAGAACGGCGAGGCGCGCGGCCTGGCCGCGCTGACGCTCTCCCGCCGGGGCTCTCCGCTCTCGTTTAAGACCGAATGGGGCGTCAAGGACGGCCGCCCGGCCTCCGAGCGCGTCGGCGTGAACTACTCGACGCGCTTCTAGGCCCCGTAAATTAACGGCTTCCCGTGTTAGGCTGACATAGCCCGCAGTGTTTCCCGGTTTCCATATCCATCCACAACCACGGCGCACCCCTTGTTTTCCAAGTACAATCCGACAATACTGACTATTCCGGTCACCTTGTTAGGCTGACCAACCGAATACTAGTTAGACACCCACCAAGCATGAAGACAACTTTAATCATCGCTTACACGGTCCTGGGGCTCTTCGCTGTCTCAGCCGCCGCGCAGACGGATCATTTTTCAGACTTTTCTGCCGCACTGAAGGCCGCAGATGCAGCACCCGGAGAGGGCCAAGCCCAGCCACTCTTCTCTTCACTAGAGAGCTATCCAATGCGGTGCCAGGATGCTCAGGCTGCCTACGAATGGCTAAACAACGTCAAGCTTGATGCGTCTAACGATGGACAAATGCAGTTCGCCTCCCGTCACGCTCAAAACGTCGCAAAATCGCTTTCACATGCCACATCCCCAGACTGCCAGGAATTCATAGCGAAAACCCTGCGGAAGGAGAGTCATTGGATCTTGCCTAGGGATATGGCCGAATACGCACAGGTGGCCAAGTCGCGGAAACAGCTTTTCGCCTCTATGATACGAAGTGAGCGTATTCGCGCCGTTATCGCTGCTGCCGGTGATGGCAAAAACGAAAAGGCCGTCAAAACACTTCAATCCATACAAGGGCGCGGGGGTCTTTTCGCGGAAGCCGCTGTAGCGGCCATAGGACACATCGGGCATTCAGAGGATCTCGACAAATACATTGCTGAGCTAAAAAAGAATCCGCGAGCCAGACTGCGCATCGCGGAATTCGGAACTCCTGCCATAGACCGAATCATGCGTGAAGTCAACGATCCGAACGTGCCCGAAAATCAGAAACGAGCTCTTATTGGGGCGATCACGAACTCGGGCGGACACGAAAGCATCCCGACTTGGACCAAACTTTTGGATCACTCGAATGAATTTGTCGTCCGAATGGCGGCAGAAGGCATTGCGCGACAGGCTAAGCCAACGGATATGGATTTATTGAAGACAATGCTCAATTCTCCGAACTATCATACTCGTGGCAGTGCGGTAACTGGCCTGACTTCGCCTCAGGTTTGGACTCCTGAATTAGCACCGCTGATTATCGACACGCTGAGGAAGGATCCTTCCTGGTATGTTAAATCTACTGCCGCTACAGCACTTTCTGACAGAAAGGTCTGTGAAGCACTGCCTGCACTTGAAGAAGTAAGCCACTCCTCAGATAAAGGGGTCAGCGGGCCTGCGCTTCATGCAATAAATACACTTAACCAGGCATACGAAGATCTCCCGTCACCACCAACCCCGCTCCCTAATCGGGAGCAGTTAATCGCTGACGGTCAGGCAACGAAGCCGGAAAATCAAAGGGTTGGCGCCGCTTTTAAGCTAGCGCTCGCGGGATATCAGGATGACGCGTTCCCCATTCTCAAAGACTTGGTGCTCAATGGGTCTGGCTTCATGCGGTACGACTGTATGTATAAGCTCTGGCAAATGGGTGATGATCGCTCACGGGAAGTAATGATGGCGGCCGTGAATATTCCAAGCGTGAAATCAGCTGCTGAGAGCTTCTTGTCTCGGTGGAAGAAAGGATGCCGTGGATATGTCGGCACAAAATAATTTCGCGGGCACCTGTCGGTGTCTAACTATTGGCTTGTGCCGCCGCGCTTCGCGCGCGGCACAGCCTCGTCGGTAGGCCGAAGGACGACAAATGAATTGGGCGACTATAAGCTTTGCGGCTGTTTTGTACGGCGCATTTATCTATTTCGCAATAGACCAATGCGTCGGAATGATGATTGGCTCTGCGATAGGTATTTTTGCGCGCGTCACGGGTGACAAATCTCCCGAACGTCTAAAAGTTCTCATAGCGAAATCATGGATAAAACCAGCCGATTTCATTGGAACGATGTTCGCCGCCGCCTACGGGGGCTATTCGGCCGCTCT
>JAQTNG010000251.1 GCA_028714015.1 Elusimicrobiota bacterium
GGAGGTCCGTCCGGCCCTGGGAATTGAAAATCCAGCCCACGGTCGTTCCGAGGGACTGAGACAGGCCCGTCAAACATAGAATTCGGATGAGGGGAACCGCCCCCAGCCACTTCTCGCCGTACACCGTCTCGATCAGGGGCTCGGCCACCACCAGCAGGCCGAGCATCAGCGGAAAGCTGATGAGCGCGATCGCGCGCGTCGCCCGCAGATAGACCCGCTTGACGCTCGCGATATCCTTCTGAAGCAAGGACAGCACCGGGAACATCACGCGCGTCAGGACATCGCAGACCTGATCGATCGGAAGAAGCATCAGGCTGTAGGCCCGGGCGTAGACGCCGAGCGCGGTCGGGCCGATGAACTTTCCGATCAAGAGATTGTCGAGGTTGCGATCCGAGAAATTGAGCATGTTGTAGGCCATGAGATTGGCGCTGAAGCCCCACAACTCCCGCAGCGCGGCTCCGTCGATGCGCCACGCGGGGCGCCAGGGCGACATCCGCCAGAGCATGATCGCCGACACCGTGGTGAGGACCAACGACTGCGCGACCAGGCTCCAGACCCCCCAGCCGGCCAGCGCCCCGCCGACCGCGGCGATCCCCGCGCAGGAGACCGCCGTCGTCTCGATGATGAACAGGGCCCGGAAGTCCATGGTCCGGACGAGCATGTTGCGCTGGACGATGCTCAGCGATCCGATGAGAAAGTTGAAGCCGACCGCCAGCGTCAGCGCCCGCAGGATCGGCTCGCCGTAGAAGCGGGCGATGGCCGGAGAAGCCCACGCGAACCCGGCCGTCAACGCCGCGCCGCAGGCGACGTTCACCCAGAAGATCGTGCTGAGATGGCGCTCCTCCAGATTTTGCCTTTGGACCAGCGCCGTCCCCAGCCCCAGCCCCACGAAGAGTCCGGCCAGCCCGGAAAAGACGACGATCATGCCCATCAGGCCGAATTCCTCGGGGCTGAGCGCCCGCGCCACGACCACGGAAATGGCGAACTGCAGCGTTTGACGCGCGACGTGCCCGGCGCCGTTCCACTTGAGGCCCGTCAACGTTTGGCCGCGCAGGTCGCTCATCGCGCGGGCCCTCTAAGCACCGAGCGCCTTCTTGACGGCCGCGACGACGTCGGCCGCGTCCTGCTCCGTCAGCTTCGCCGAGATCGGCAGGCTCACGCTCTGACGACCGACGCGCGTCGCGTGAGGATAGCTCTCGGGCATCCAGCCGTAGGTCTTCCGGTAATAGGGATGCTCGGGGATGGCGAGGTAATGCACGCCGACGCCGATGTTTTCCGCGTTCATCCGCCGCAGGAACTCGTCGCGCGACACTCCCGTCCGCGCCTCGTCGACGAGGATCGTGTACAGGTGATAGGCGTGGCGCGTATCGGGCTCCACCGGGGCGGGCAGGCCGAGAGGCAGGCCGGCGAACGCCTCGTTGTAGAGCGCCCAGATCCGGCGCCGGGCCTCCCAGCACGCGTCGATGCGCTTGAGCTGGTGGATGCCGATCGCGGCCTGAAGGTCCATCATGTTGTACTTGAATCCGGGCTCGACGACCTGGTAGTGCTTGTAGCCTTCGTCGCTGAAGCGCTTCCAGGCGTCCTGGCTCATGCCGTGCAGCGCCAGGGTCTTGATCCGCGCGTTGTCCTCCGGCTTGCGCGCCAGGACCATGCCGCCTTCGCCGGTGACGATGTTCTTCGTCACGTAGAAGCTGAAGCAGCCGAAGTCGCCGAACGTGCCCGCCTTGCGCCCCTTGTATTCCGTCTCGATCGCGTGGGCGCAGTCCTCGATGAGCGCCAGCCCGTGCCTCTCGGCCAGCCCGCAGAGAGCGTCCATGTCGCAGGGCCGGCCCGCGAAGTGGACCGGAAGGATCGCCTTGGTTCTGGGCCCGATCTTGGCCCGCGCCCGTTCGGGGTCCATATTCATGGTTTTCGGGTCCACGTCGACGATCACGGGCGTCGCGCCCGCGTGGATGATCGCGTTGACCGTGGCGCAGAACGTCATGGCCGTCGTGAGCACCTCGTCGCCGGGCTTGAGTCCGGCGGCGAGCAGGCTCAGGTGCAGCGCCGCCGTGCAGGAGTTGACGGCCGCGGCGTGCGGCGCGCCCTTATAGGCCCTGAATTCGTCCTCGAAGCGGGCGACCTTGGGCCCCGTCCCCAGCCAGCCGCTGGTCAGGCTGGCCACCACTTCCTCGATCTCCCCCTCGCCGATCAGCGGCGAGCCGAAGATCAGGAACTTCTCCTTATCGCGAACGGGCTTGTGGATGCTTAGAGTGGTGCTCATGCGAGTCTTCCCCGCGGTCAATAATGCTCGGCGTATCGCCCGTTGGCGTAGCGCGTCGTCCCGATCTTCGCGCCGTTGATCACGCCGCCGAGAATCCTGACGCCGCCGACGCGCAGCCGCGCGCAGGCCGTCTGGATCAGAGGCACGCGCGTGCGGCCGTAATGCGCGATGAAGATCGTCGAATTGACGTGGCGTCCCCACAGAAGGACGTCGCTGACCGGGAACACCGGCGGGCAGTCCACGATCACGCGGCTGTAGCGGCCGCGCGCCCATAGGACGAACTTCGCCATGAGCTCCGCGTTCAGCAGCTCGGCCGGATTTTTGGACCGGGTGCCGCACGCCACGAACTCGAGGTTGTGAATGCCGGTTTTCTGCGCGACGTGGCCGGCCTCGGCCACGCCGCCGGACAGGTAGTCGCACAGTCCGAGCTTGGCCGTGGCGCAGAGGTTGAGGTGCTGGTTCGGCCTGCGCAGGTCGCCGTCGATGATGAGCACCTTCTGTCCCAGCTGCGCGAGGGCCACGGCCAGGTTGGTGGCGACGAAGCTCTTGCCCTCGGCCTGGACCGTGCTCGTGACCAGCAGGAACGGGTCGTTGGACGCCTTGTTGGCGAGGCTCACGATCGTCCGGAGATTCCGGAAGGCCTCGCTCGACGGCGACACGTCGGACGACACCAGCGGCGCGTAGACCTTCGCGCCCTTTTCGCGCCGCGTGTGGGGGATCAGACCCAGGAAGGGAAGGCCGAGCCTGAGCTCGACGTCCTGATGCGTCTGGATGGTCTGGTCGAATGTCTCGAGCATGAACGCGGCGAGCGCGCCGAGGGCCAGCCCGCCCACCAATCCGAGAATCAGCGCCAGCCCCTTGCGCGGCCGCACGGGCCGCTGGGGAACGGTCGGCTCGTCGACGATGCGCACGTTGTTGGCGCGGAGCTGGCCCGAGAGCTCGGTCTTGAGGCTTCCGAGTATGTTGTCCATCTCGTGGTCGCGAACCCTGCGCATCGCCTCGAGCCGGGACTGCAGCGCCAGGACCGCCGGATAGTTGGCCGTATACCGCGTGCGCAGGTCGGCGAGGGCCGCCTCGCTGTTGAATATCTGCGTCTTGATGTCCTGAATGAGCTTGTTGTTCACGACCGCGGGCAGAGACTCGATGACGAGCCGCGCGTCCGCGTCGCGCGTGCGCGCCTGCAGCGCGCCGAGCACGGTTTTCGACATGAAGAGCTGATTGTCGAGGTTCTTCCGGACGAAGGCGCGCGCCAGCGAGCCCGCGATCGAAGCCGCGAGAGCCGGATCCTTGCTCTCGACGTTGACGGAGGCGAGCCGCGTGCGCGGCATCGGCAGGACGGTGACGGCCTTGCGCAGCGACGGCAGGCCTAGAGCGAACTCCTCGACGTTGGCGAGCTTGAGATCCTCGTAGACCCGGCGAAGCTGGGTCTCGCTCGTGATGAGCTTGAACTGGGTCTCGAAGTAGCCCTCGTCCGAGTCCTGGCTCGCGTTCGGCGAGGAGATGTCGCTGCCGACCTTGTCGACGCTGACCAGGGCCGTGGCCTGGAATATCGGCGGCGAGAGGAAGGCGTAGCCCGCCATGACCGAGAACACCAGCGCGGCCACGAGGACGACCGTCCGGCGCCGCCGGGAAATGACCTGAAGGTAGCCGTAGATGTCGTTGTCCGTGTCCTGTTGTTTGATGTTCATAAATTCAGAATAGGCTCTGCGGGACGAAGACCACGTCGTTGGGCTCGAGGATCATGTCCTTCTCCTTCTGCCCCTCGCGGGTGATGGTCCTCACGTCGATCGTGTAGTTCATGCTCTCGCCGTTGACGAAACGCAGCAGGCGCGCCTGGTCCTGCGCGGCGACTGGGGTGAAGCCGCCGGCCGTGCTGATCGCCTCCAGGACCGTCATGCGCGACTCGGTCGGGATCGGATACGTGCCGGGCCTCTGAACCTCGCCCATCACCGAGAAGCGCCTGTTGCCGTACTCCTCGATGAACAGGGTCACCTGGGGTTTGACGACGAAAGCCGCCAGCCTCTTCTCGATGAGGCTCTGGGCCGCGCCCAGGGTCTTCCCGCCGACTTCGACCGCGCCCACGAGCGGCAGAAAAACCTCGCCGCCGGCGCTGACCCGTACCCTGCGGTTCATCTCCGGAACCTCGAACACGGAGACGCTGACGAGGTCCGCCGCGGAGATTTTATAATCGAGCTTGGATCGCGCGGCCTGGCGCATCGCCGCGGCCATGGCGGCGGCTTCCTGAGCCTTGGGGTCCTTTCCGTGATCCCGCGCGGCGGCGTGCTCGGGAGCGGTCCTCGGCAGCTCCCCGCAGCCGCACAGGAGGGAGGCTGTTGCGACGAAAACTGCGAGTCGGGTTTTCATGGCCGCCAGTTTGGCATTCCAAACCGGCCGCCGCCTATAGCGGCGCTGGAACACTATTATGTACGCCTCATGTCACGACGACGGAGAGCGCGGTCTTAAGCCGCTGAGGACGCTACGACGGGCGGGCGAGTATTCTCTCCGCCTCGGCCTCGTCGATGAGCGTGAAGCGCCCCAGGGCCGGCTCCCAGGCGTGAACGTCGGCGCCCGCGAGGTCGAACCACCAGGCGTGCAGGCGCAGGCGGCCCGCGGCCACGGCCTCGCGCACCGGGGCGTGGGTCTTCAGGTGCTCGAGCTGGATGAGCGCGTGGGCCTGGGCCAGCCGGTCGTGGAACGGAAGCCCCGGCGCGAGCTCCGGACGCCTCGCCAATTCGCTGACCGAGTCTCCGGCCGCCCGGAGCCAGGCCGCCAGCGGCCCGGAGCCCTCTTTCGCGCCCGCGGCCAGATCCTTCATCGCGCCGCAATCGGAATGCCCGCAGACCACGGCATCCGTCACGCCGAGGCGGCGCACGGCGAACTCCACGGCCGCGGCCGCGCCCGCCGCGGCGGGAGCGCGAGAGGCGTCCTCGGGCGGAACGATGTTTCCCGGGTTGCGCAGGACGAAGAGGTCGCCGGGGTCCGTCGAGGCGAAGGTGTTGGGCACCACGCGGCTGTCGGAGCAGGCGACGAAAAGGGTGTCGGGCTTCTGGTCGAGCGCCAGGTGCGCGAACTGCTCGCGATAGCCGGGACGCATCTCCCGGCGGAATCGCACGATGCCTTCGACCAGCTTTCTCATGCGCAAAGCGTACCATACTTGACTAAATGAGTCACCTTGGCCTGGGTGTTGCTTCCGGCGAGCGATGACCGCGCGCGTTATTCCGGGGATCGGCAGGAGGGCCGAGACGCGTCCTTGCGACGAGGGCGGGAAACTGGCATAATGCCGTCGTCGTTGAAGGACGGTAGGGTGGCTGAGCGGTCAAAAGCACCGGTCTGTAAAACCGGCGGCAATAGCCTACACAGGTTCGAATCCTGTCCCTACCACCATTTGAGAAAAGAAGCCGGCCCCCTTGGGCCGGTTTCTTTTTTTTATACGCGTTCGCGCGCGGGAAGCGTCAGGGCCCGAACAGCCAGCGCAGGCCCTGCTGGCGCG
>JAQTNG010000252.1 GCA_028714015.1 Elusimicrobiota bacterium
GGGCGTTGGCTCCGCTCAGGGTCAGTAGGCCGCCGCCTGTCTTGGTCAGCGCCCCGGCCCCGCCGATGACACCGGAGAGCGACAGGTTCCTCGAGTTGGTGTCGAAAGTGCCGCCGCCCGCGTTGAGAGTCATGGCTCGCGCCGAGGCCATATCGGCGGCGATCTGCAAGGTGCCGCCGTTGAAGGTCACGCCGCCGGCGGCGTCGCCCAGGGCGGCGTCGGCGTTGATATTGAGTTTGCCCGAATTGAGGACGGTCCCGCCGATATAGGTGTTGGCCCCGGTCAGGATCAAGGTGCCGGTGCTGACGTTGGTCAGACCGCCGACGCCGCCGATGACCCCGGAGAAGACCGAGCTGTTTCCGAGCGTGTCGATCGTGCCGCCGCCCACCGCGAACGTGATGGCGTTGGTGAACGCGATGGTCGACGCGGTCTGGAGCTTGCCGTTGTCGAAGGTGAGCGCGCCCGTGCCGAGTGAGTAAGCGGCGTTGATGTTGAGGGTTCCGCCGTTGAGGAAGGTCCCCGCGGCGTAGGAGTTGGCGCCGGTCAAGACGAGGGTCCCGGCGCCGGTCTTGGTCATCGAGCCGACGCCGATGATGTTGGTGGCGATGGCCCAGTCCTGGGCCGCGCTCCCGTTCTGGAACGTCACGCCGCCGGCCAAAGACATGTTGGCCGCCGCGATCGTCACGGAGGACAATGCGGCGGAGACGTCGATGGTGGTCTTGTCGGCGACCGCGGGCAGGTCGGTCAGGAGAACGATCGTCCCTTCGCCGCCGGCGCCCCACTGAATCGTGTCGCCCGCGGCCGCGGCCGTGACGGCGGTCCGGAGGCTGCCGGCGCCGGAGTCGGCGGTGGTGGTGACGCCGATAGCGACGGCTTGAGCCTGCTGCGTCAGGAAGGACGCAACGCAAAGAACGGCTAAATGGGATTTCAGTCGGCGGAGATTGATCACAAGTAGAGTCTAGCCAATCGGAGGCGCACCACGCTAATGGGCCGCGAGCGCTGCGGCCGGCGGCATAAGCCCGGGCAGGGGGCGCAGGTTCATGTACGGTTAGACGCCTTATTAAGGAGAAAAGTGTCGACCGCTTGCCGCCGCGCGGGGGGCGAGGCTTAGATCTCGGAGGAGGGGCCCGCGGCGGAGGAGCGCTCGACGATCCACACGACGCCCGCCGAAACGAAGTACAGGCCGAGCAGGACGACCCCGAACAGGATGGTCGTCGCGATCACGTCGCCGGGCGTGAGGAAGGCCGAGGCGAAGAGGATGCCGATCGTCGCCTCGCGCCAGTACTTCAGCATCAGGCGCGAGCTCACGAGCCCGAAGCGCGCCAGGAAGTAGAACAGCACCGGCGCCTCGAACGCGACGCCCGTGCCCAGCACGGTGCAGAGGAACAGGTTCAGGTACTCGGTGGGCTTCAGGTTGGGGCGCAGGCCCGCCTGCACGGCCTCGTCCATCAGTATGTTCGTGAGGATGGGGAAGGCGACGAAATAGGCGAACACCGCGCCCGCGACGAAGCACGCGCTCGTCACGGCCGTGAAGGTCACCGCCATGCGCCGCTCGCGCTCGCGCAGGGCGGGCCTCACGAAGGCCCAGACCTGATAGAAGAGGTAGGGAGAGATGACGAACACCGACGTCCAGAACGACAGGCGCATCATCGATATGAACGGCTCGGCCAGGTCCGTGTAGGCGAACGGGGAGAGCAAGGACGGCGCGGCCTTGAGCAGCGGGCGCTTGGCCAGGTCCCAAAGGCGGAAGCGCAGGACGTAGCCGCAGGCGGTCGCGAGGAAAAGGGCCAGGGCGCAGTTGATCAGGCGGTCGCGCAGCTCGCCGACGTGGTCCCACAACGGGAGGCGCTTCTCCTCGGGCAGGACCTCGGGAATCAATTCCAGGCTCATCGGCCGCTCCCGTCGAACGCCGAGGGGATGTGCTCGGCCCGGCCCGCGTCCACGGCGACGACGTCGAAGCGGCACGGGCCGGTCCAGGCGCGCGCCTGCAGCCACACGCCCGCCGCCTTGATCAGCTTGCGGCGCTTGGCTCCGCCGACCGAGGCGGCCGCTCCGCCGAAGGACGAGGACGCGCGCGCGCG
Organism: Elusimicrobiota bacterium; assembly: GCA_028714015.1. GTDB lineage: Bacteria > Elusimicrobiota > Elusimicrobia > UBA1565 > UBA9628 > GWA2-66-18. The sequence goes on from JAQTNG010000252.1 coordinate 2,082, forward strand.
GACCTCGACGAACACGATCTCGTCGCGGTCCTTCGCCACGAGGTCGATCTCGCCCACCTTCGCCCGGAAATTCCGCTCGACGACGGTCATGCCCTTGGAGCGCAGCAGCTCCGCCGCCGCGTCTTCCGCCGCGCGGCCGATGTCGGCGCGGTTCAAGGGCTCACCGCCGACCGAGCCATAAGGCGAGAAAGTGCCCCTTCCACAAGCCGCTGGAGAGGGGCCTGCTTGGAGACGGGCTCGTAGGTGAGGCGGTGGGCCTTGCACGGGCCGAGCTTGGCGAGCGCGCTCAGGTGAACCTTCGTGCCGTAGCCTTTGTGGATTTCGAAGCCGTAGCCGGGATGGCGGCGCGCGAGGCGCTCCATCCACCGGTCGCGCACGACCTTCGCCACCACGCTCGCCGCGGCGATGCACAGCGACTTGGCGTCGCCGTCCACGATCGTTCTCTGGGGAGGCTCGAAGTCCCGAATGGGCCTCGGGCCGTCCACGAGCACCAGCACGGGCTCCGTGCCCGTCTTGGCCGCCGCGCGCCGCGCGGCGCGCGCCATCGCGCTCAAAGTCGCGGCCAGGATGTTGTCCCGGTCGATCGCCCTCGGATGCGCCCAGGCCACGGAGACCGCGAGGGCCTGGGAACGAATGACCCCGAAGAGCCTCAAACGGCTCTTCGGGGTCATCTGTTTCGAGTCACGGACCATCATCAGCTCCGCCGACGGGACCTTCGGCAGAGTCACGGCCGCGACCACCACGGGGCCCGCGAGGGGCCCCCGGCCGGCTTCGTCCACGCCGATCAGCACCGCGAAGCGTCCGCGCTTGCGAGCGTCGTCGTCGAAGGCCCGGCCGTCCAAATTACTTGGCGACGGCTGAGGGCGTGTCTTTGGCCTTCGGCGCCTTCGGCGTCTCGGGCTTCACGGCCGCGGCCTTGGGAGCCGCGGTCTTTTCGGCCTTCGGAGACGCGGCCTGGGCGGTCTCGCGGTCCTCGATGCGGGCGGACCGGCCGGTCAGGTCGCGGAGATAGTAGAGGCGGGCGCGGCGGACCTTGCCTTCGCGCACGACTTCGATTTTATCGATGTGGGGAGACGTGATCAGGAACGTCCGCTCCACGCCGACGCCGAAGGAGATCTTCCGAACGGTGAAGTTCTCGCTCGCGCCGCGTCCGCGGCGCACGATGACCGCGCCCTCGAACACCTGGACGCGCTCGCTCTCGCCTTCCTTGACCTTCATGTGCACCTTGACGGTGTCTCCGGGACGGAAATCCGGAACCTTCTTCTTCTCATCCATTGCAGCCATCATACGCTTCTCCTGACGTCTCTTATTTCGCCCGTTCGATCAGATCGGGACGCTTTCGCTTGGTCGCCTTCGCGGCGGCATTCTGCCGCCATTCGGCGATCTTCGCGTGGTCTCCGGAGAACAGAATCTCCGGGACCTCCCGCCCCTTCCAGACCCGGGGACGGGTGTACTGCGGAAAATCGAGCAAGCCGGCCGCGAACGACTCGGATGCCGTCGCATCCTCCTTCTTTAATACGCCGGGGACGAGGCGCGCCACGGCGTCGGCAACAAGCATAGACGGAAGCTCGCCGCCGGTCAATACGTAATCACCAACCGATATTTCTTCGTCAAACAACGAAGCCGTCCTCTCGTCCATCCCTTCATAGTGGCCGCACACGAGGATAAGGTGCTTTTCCCGTGATAATCTCAACGCCGTTTTGTCGTTGAAAGTCTTTCCTTGCGGGGAAAGCAGGACGACCTTCGAGCCCTTCTTCTTTATGCTCTTGATCGCCTTATCCACGGGATCTGCCATCATGAGCATCCCCGGCCCGCCGCCGAAGGGCCGGTCGTCCACCTTGTGATGCTTGTCTTCCGTGAAGTCGCGCGGGTTCACGCAGCCCCACGACACGAGCCCCTTCTCCTGGGCGCGCGCCATCATGCTCGCGTCCATGACGGACGGGAACATGCCGGGAAACAGCGTCACGAAGTCGATCCTCAACTAATCAATCTCCACCACGGCCCGCACGCCGGCCTTCGCGGCGGCCACGCTCACGAGCGAGCGGATCGCCTTGATGACCTTGCCCTGCTTGCCGATGACCTTGCCCTTGTCCGTCTCGTCGACGATGAGGTTCAGGACGGTGGTATCCCCGTCCTGCTCCTCCTCGATCGACACCGCGTCGGGCTTGTCGGCCAGGCGCTTGACGATGAAGAGCGTCAGGTCTTTCATCAGCATCTTATTTGGCGGCGGCGGCCTTGACCTTGAACGCGGCCTTGACGAGGCTGCGCACGGTCTCGGACGGCTGCGCGCCGACTCCGATCCAATACTCGTAGCGCGTCTTGTCCACTTCGACCTTCTTGCCCTGCGTCTCGACGCGGGGGTTGTACGAGCCCAGGACTTCGATGGGCTTGCCCGTAGCGCCGCGAGCCTTCTCGATGGCGACGACGCGGTAGTAGGGCTGGTGCGGCTTGCCTTTGCGCTGCAGTCTGATGACGACCATTTGCTTTCTCCGTTTCCTGCTATTGCTGAGGTTTAAAAGCGGCGCGAGCTTTGAGCTCGAGCTCCCGAAAAGCGGCGGCGGGATCATTCGCCGCGAAGACGGCCGATCCGGCGACGAGGCTGTCGGCCCCGGCGGCGGCGGCCTGAGAAATGTTGACGGCGTTGACGCCGCCGTCCACCTGGATCCAGCAGTTCAAATTGTTGGCGTCGATCTCGGCGCGGAGTGCTACGACCTTGGGCATCATGCCGGCCAGGAACTTCTGGCCCCCGAAGCCGGGCTCGACGGTCATCACGAGCGCGAGGTCGCAGAATTCAAGGGCGGCGATCAGGCCGTCGACGGGCGTGTTCGGCTTCACGGCGAGGCCGGCCTTCACGCCGAGCTTGCGGATCGCCTGGAGCGCGGTCCGGCCGTCCTTGACCGCCTCGATGTGCGCCGTCAGTATGTCGGTGCCGGCCTCGACGAACCACGGCGCGACATCGAGGGGATTGGTCACCATCAAGTGCGTGTCGACGTAAAAGCCCTTCGACTTGGCCAGCTTGACGAAATCGGGGCCGAAGCTGAGGTTCGGAACGAAATGGCCGTCCATCACGTCCACGGAGAGCCAATGACAGCCGGCCGCCTTCACGGCGTCGAGCTGCTCGCCGAGGCGGGAAAGGTCCCCGGCCAAGAGGGAAGGAACGACGACGGGAGCTTTGGAGGCCACTATCACAGATCCCTTTCCTCGACCAGGATGCCGTTCATGTAGATCTTGACCCGCGCGCCGCCGGTCTCCTGAACGGGGACTTCGATCTTCGTGCCGGGCTTGCGCACGCCGTTGAACAGCTCGCGCTCGCCGTACTTGTCGATGACCACGATGCGGACCTGGCTCTCGGAGCCGCTCTGGGGCAGCTCGTACTTGAAGGTCTTGGACGCCACGGTCGGAACGGCGCCCTTGCGGCCGCTGACGAGGAGCTGGACCTTCGCGTCGGCGGAGAGCACGGAGTCGGGGGTCGGCGTCTGCGTCACCACGGTGCCGCGGGGGAAAAGGGAGGCGTTGTCGGTCTTGATCTCGAGCTTGGCGCCGGCGCCGGCGGCCCGCGACTGAGCCTCGTCGATGGACTTGCGAAGAAAGTCCGGCATGAGCGCCACGCCCGCGGGCGGCGCGCCGCCGGAG
>JAQTNG010000253.1 GCA_028714015.1 Elusimicrobiota bacterium
CCGGCCTGTTCGGCGGCGTAAATTTTCTGGAAATCCCCAAAGAAATAACCGGCATAGAAGCCCGCGGAATAGGCGTGGCCGGCAAGTGCTTTCCCACCGGCGCCCATAAGGTCGGCGCCGCCTTCGCCTGCCTCGCTCCCCGGCTCGTGACGGGAGAGTTCGACCCCACCTCGCAGAAGGCCGTCTGGCCGTCGACGGGCAACTACTGCCGCGGCGGGGCCTTCGACAGCGCGCTGCTCGGCTGCACCGCCGTGGCGATCCTGCCCGAGGGCATGAGCAAGGAGCGCTTCGCCTGGCTCAAGTCCATCGGGGCCGAGGTCATCGCGACGCCGGGCACCGAGTCCAACGTCAAGGAGATCTACGACAAGTGCTGGGAGATCAAGAAGACCCGCAAGGACTGCATGATCTTCAACCAGTTCGAGGAGTTCGGCAATCCGACCTGGCATTACCACGTGACCGGCGGCGCGATCGAGGAAGTCTTCGCCAAAGTGAAGGGCAAGAACGGACGGCTGGCGGGCTACGTTTCGGCCACCGGCTCGGCGGGCACGATCGCGGCCGGCGACTACCTGCGGACGAAGTTTCCCCAGCTGCGCGTGGCGGCCTCGGAGGCCCTGCAGTGCCCGACTTTGTTCATGAACGGCTTCGGAGAGCACCGCATCGAGGGCATCGGCGACAAGCACATCCCCTGGGTGCACAACGTGCGCAACACCGACATGGTCGTCGCGATCGACGACGAGGACTGCATGCGCCTGCTGCGCCTGTTCAACGATCCGGCGGGCAAGAAGCACCTGCTGACCGAGGGCGTGGACAAGGCCGCGGTGGAGAACCTGAGCCTGCTCGGCATCTCCGGAATTTCCAACATGCTCTCGGCCGTTAAAATGGCGAAGTACTACGAGCTCGGCAAAGAGGACATCATCTTCACCATCTTCACCGACTCCGTCGAGATGTACCGCTCGCGCCTCGCCGAGCTCGAGGCGGAGCACGGCAAGTACGACGCGATGCGGGCGGCCATGGACATGGACCGCCGCATGCGGGGCGCGGCGACCGACAACATGCGCGAGCTGAACTACCGCGACCGCAAGGCGCTGCACAACCTGAAGTACTTCACCTGGGTCGAGCAGCAGGGCCGGACCTCCGACGAGCTGCGCCGCCTGTGGGACCCCGAGTTCTGGACGGAGACCTTCGCGAGCGCGGCGAAATGGGACGAGCTCATCGGCGAGTTCAACAAAAGGACCGGCCTCAACTGATGAAGTTCAAGCTCAACGGCGTCGAAAAGGAATATAAAGGAACGCCCGAAGGGTCGCTTCTGCGCTGGCTGCGCGACGAAGAAGGGATCATCTCCGCCAAGGACGGCTGCTCCCCCCAGGCCGCCTGCGGCTGCTGCACCGTCGAGCTCGGCGGCAAGGCCGTGCTCTCCTGCGTGACCTCGATGAAGCAGGTCGCGGGCAAGGAGGTCGTGACCACCGAAGGGATGGGCAAGGCCGCCCAAGAAGCATTCTCGGAGGCTTTCGCTCACAACGGCGGCGCGCAGTGCGGCTTCTGCATACCGGGCATCGTGATGCGGGCCTGGAACCTGGTCAAGAAGACGCCGGAGCCCTCGAACGACGACATCGAGCGCGGATTGAACCAGCATCTTTGCCGCTGCACGGGCTACAAGAAAATCGTCGCCTCGATTCAGGACGCGGCCAAGACCTTGCGCACCGGCAAGCGCTCGACGGCGCCGGCGGGAGCGGGTCCCGTGGGAACGCGCCTGCCCAAATACGACATCAAGGACGCGGTTCTCGGCCGCCGGCCCTACGTGGCCGACATGACGGTTCCCGGCATGCTCCACGCGGCTCTGCGCCTGTCCGACCATCCGCGCGCCAAGGTTCTCAAGATCGACGCCTCCGCCGCTATGGCCATGCCGGGCGTGACGAAGGTTTTTCTCGCCGGCGATATCCCGGGACGAAGATTGCAGGGCTCGATCATACAGGACTGGCCCGTGATGGTCGCGGCCGGCGAGATCACCGGCTATGTGGGCGACGTGCTCGCCCTCGTCGTCGCCGACACGCGGGCCAAGGCCCAAGAGGCCGCTCGCGCCGTGAAGGTCGACTACGAGGTTCTGACGCCGATCATCGACGTGCCCTCGGCCTTGGCGCCGGACGCTCCCAAGCTCATGCCCAAGGGAAACATATTGAGCGTCTCGAAGGCCAAGAAGGGCGACGCCGATAAGGCCCTGGCCGAGTGCGACTTCGTCCACGAGGCGGTGTACCAGACGCAGTGGATCGAGCACGCCTACATGGAGCCCGAGGCCGCGCTCGCCTTGCCCGAGGACGGGCGTCTGATCGTCTACACGCAAAGCCAGGGAATCTACGAGGACCGCAAGCAACTGGCGGCGATGCTGGCCGTTCCGGAAGACAAGGTCGACGTTGTTCTTGTCCCCAACGGCGGAGGCTTCGGCGGCAAGGAAGACATGCTGGCCCAAAGCCAGGCCGCTTTGGCGGCGCACCTTCTCGGCAAGCCCGTCAAGCTCGAGATCACCCGCGAAGAATCGATCCTGATGCACTCCAAGCGCCATCCCCTGCGCATGGAATACAAACTCGGCTGCGGCAAGGACGGGAAGCTGAAAGCATTGCGCGCACGCATCTACGGCGACTCGGGCGCCTACGCCTCGGTGGGCATGAAGGTCCTCGAGCGCGCCGCGGGACATTCGACCGGCGGCTACTGCGTGCCCCATGTCGACGTCGAGGCCACCGCCGTCTACACCAACAACGTCCCCTGCGGCGCGATGCGCGGCTTCGGCGCCAATCAAGCGACTTTCGCCATGGAGTGTTCGGTCGACGAGCTCTGCGAAAAGGGCGGCTTCGACCGCTGGCAGTTCCGCTGGGACAACGCCTTGGTCGACGGCCTGACCACCTCGACGGGGCAGGTGCTGACCGGAGGCGTGGGCGTACGCGCCACGCTCGAGGCGGTCAAGGACCGTTTCCAATCGGCGAAATACGCGGGCATCGGCTGCGGCATCAAGAACACCGGCATCGGCAACGGCATGCCCGACTTCTCCGAGGTGGAGATATTGGTCTTATCAGCCGACCGAGTGGAAATCCACCACGGCTGGACCGAGATGGGACAAGGCGTCGACACCATCGCCGTGCAGGTCGTCTGCTCGGAGACGGGGCTGAAGCCGGACGCAATCGCGGTGCGCGCGCGCACGAGCGACAACGCGCCCGCGGGCATGACCACGGCCTCGCGCGCGACGAGCCTGGTGGGCAACGCGCTCATCGACGCCTGCAAGGCGCTGAAAGTCGACCTCAAGCGCGAGGGGCTGGCCGCCCTCGTCGGCCGCCGCTACCGCGGCAAGTGGGTCTGCGACTGGACGACGAAGCCCGGCTACGACACCCACGGCAAGCCGATCGTCACCCACTACTCCTACAGCTACGCGACCCAGGTCGCCATCGTCGGCGACGACGGCCGCGTCGTCGAGCTCGTCGCCGCGCACGACGCGGGCAAGGTCATGAACCCGACCTTGTTCGAAGGCCAGATCGAGGGCTCGCTTCACATGGGCCTCGGCTACGCGATCAGCGAAGAGCTGGTCATGGAGAACGGCCGCCCGAAGTCGACGAAGCTGCGCGACTGCGGCGTCCTGCGCGCGAAGGAAACCCCGAAGCTCACCGTCATCGCCGTCGAGGTTCCCGACCCTCTCGGGCCCTACGGCGCCAAGGGCGTGGGCGAGATCGGCCTCGTGCCGACGGCCGGGGCCGTGGCCAACGCCTTCTGGGCCTTCGACGGCAAGCGCCGCCGGACCCTGCCGATGAAGGGCTGATGCTTTACCTTCGGGATGCGTCGTTCGTCGACTGGCGCACCCTGAAAATCCGCCGCGGCCATCTGGAGGCGGCACCCGGCCCCGCGGGCAAGGTCCGCTTCGTGTCGCGCATACCGCGAGGCGAGAAAGCTCTCGACTGCTCCGGGCGCCTCGTCACCAAGTCCTTCGTCATCGCGCATCATCACCTCTACTCCGCGCTCGCCTGCGGCATGCCCGGGCCGGCGCGGGCCCCGAAAAATTTCCCCGACATGCTCAAGCTCGTCTGGTGGAACCTCGACCGAAAGCTCGATCGCGACATGATCCGCGCCTGCGCCATGGCCGGGGGCATCGCCGCGGCCAAGGCCGGGGCGACCTTCATCATCGATCACCACTCGTCTCCCAACGCCGTCCAGGGGAGCCTCGACGTCATCGCCGACGCGCTCGACGAGATCGGCCTCTCGCACCTCCTGTGCGTCGAGCTCTCCGATCGCGACGGCAAGGCCAAGTCCGAAGCGGGCCTCGAGGAGACCGACGACTATCTGCGCAAACGGCAAGGGCTGGTGGGGCTCCACGCCTCCTTCACCGTCGGCGACGACCTTCTCTACCGCGCCATCGCGATGGCGGTGGGCCGGAACGCCGGCATCCACATCCATGTCGCCGAGGCCGTCGACGATCAGAAGGATTGCGTCAAGAAGCACGGGATGCGCGTCATACAACGTTTAGCCCGCACCGGCGTCCTCGAATCCCCGAAAACTCTTCTCGTTCACGGTCTTCATCTCAGCGCCCAGGAGCGAGCCCTCTTCCGTTCCAGCCGTTCTTGGTTCGTCCAGAACGAAGAGAGCAATCAGAACAACGCCGTGGGGGCTTTCGACCCTAAGGGCCTGGGCGACCGTCTTCTGCTCGGCACCGACGGAATGCACGGCGACATGATCGCCTCGACGCGCGCGGTCTACCTCGCGGCCCAGGGCCGGGGCGGGATGTCTCCGCTGTCGGCCTACCGGCGCCTGCGGCGGGCGCACGACTATCTGTCGGAGAACAAGTTCTCGGGGGACGGCGAGAACAACCTCGTCATACTCGATTATCGCCCGCCGACGCCGGTGTCGACAGGAAACCTTGCCGGACATTTTCTCTACGGCATAAACGCCTCGCACGTCGACAGCGTCGTCAGCGGAGGCAAGCTGATCGTCAAAAACAAACGGATGGTGCTTGTCGACGAGGACAAGGTCAGGCAATTCACGCTCAAGCAAACGGAGAGGCTATGGCGAAGACTTTGAGCATCAACGGCAAGCGGCTCTACGCCTCGTTGGCGGAGCTCGGGAAGATCGGCGCCTACACCGACGAGCGGACCGGGATCGTCGGCGTCAACCGCCTCGCGCTGACGGCCGCCGACGGCGAGGGCCGCCGCCTCGTGACGAAGTGGTTTCGCCGGGCCGGCCTGCACGTGACCGTGGACAGGATCGGCAACGTGTACGGCCGCCGGCCCGGGCGCGACAATTCGCTCGCCCCCCTCATGATAGGCTCGCACATCGACTCCGTCCCCACCGCCGGACGCTTCGACGGCTGCCTGGGCGTGCTCGGCGCGCTCGAGGTCGTGCGCACCTTGAACGACGCCAAGGCTACGACGCTCCGCCCGCTCGTCGTCGGCTTCTTCACCGACGAGGAAGGCTGCCGCTTCGGCACCGACATGCTGGGAAGTGCTGCGGCCACGCGGCGCCTGCCGCTCGAGGCCGCCTACGCCCTCAAGGACCGCGACGGCCTGACGGTGAAGGGCGAGCTCAAGAAGATCGGCTTCCTGGGGGCCGAGCCGGTCGGGCGCCTGCGCCCTCACGCGTACCTCGAGTGCCACATCGAGCAGGGCCCCCTCCTGCGCCACAAGGGCCTCGACATCGGCGTGGTCATGGGCGTGCAGGCC
>JAQTNG010000254.1 GCA_028714015.1 Elusimicrobiota bacterium
CGGCGCCGGCGGCCGCGACGGCGGCCGCCGTCGCGCCGCCGTCCGTCGCGCCGCGCGTTCCGGGCATGGTCTTCGCCGCTCCGTCTCCGCGCGCGCCGGTCCCCGTTCCGAGCGCGCCGGCTCAAGCCGCGGCTCCGTCGCAATCGCTGTTCGGCTCCACCCCGCCGCCCCAGCCGGCCGGCCCCGCCGAGCTCGGCCTGCTGAAGCCTTGGACGCCTCCGGGCGGAGCGCCGGCCGCGCCTCCCCCGGCGCCCAGCGCCCCCGCTCCGGCTCAGGCCGCGCCCGCGCTTTCCGCCCAGGCTGATTCGCCGAAGGCGAATCAGCCCGCCGATGCGACGCAGGCCGAGTTCGACGCTTTCGTCTCGAACGGACCGTACAGCCGCGAGGGCCAGTCGCTCCTCAAGATGCTCGCCGAAAAGGCGCCGGAATTCTGCCGCGCGATTCTGCGCCGCACCGTCGTGCGCGGCGCGCCGCTCATCGTCATCGACGGCGCGCGCGCCGGCTCCGACCGCCGCGCGGGCTTCGCCCCCTCCGATCCCGCCCACCCGGGCGCCGTGATCGCCCTCAGCGCGGGCCCCCTGCTCGTGGAGCGAAAGAAAGGCATGTTCAGCAAGACCCTGATCGCGCTTCCCGAAGATCCGCGCGCGTGGGCGGAGCTCGGAGTGGCGCCGCCCGCGCTCGACGCCCTCAAAAAGGGCTCGGTTCCTTCGGCGCAGGAAAACGGGCCGTGGGGCGCGGTCCGGATTTACAAAGACCGCAGCCGCCACGGAACCTACTCCGCGCAGGAACAGGCGGGAGAGCTGCTCGAACGCCTCCTCCTGCTCGGCCTCGAGCGCGAGGGCTTCGCGTCCTCGACCTACGCCGCCCGGGCCTGGGCGCGCGCGGCCCGGCTCCTGTTCTCGGCGCGCGTCGCCGACGACTACGGCAACGACTCGTTTCTCGATCCCGACCGGAAGCTGGAGCTGCGGGACTGGATCGAGCGCGGCGACGAGTCCGACGACCTGCTCGTGGCCTCGTGGTCCTCGGCGCGCGGCAACGTTCTCGATCCGCGGCGGGGCGGCCCCGAGTCCCAGTCGCTGTACGAACGCAAGGCCCGCGAGTCGTGCACCCGGTCCTTGCTCGCCGACCACCTGGCCGAAGCCGCCCGCGGCCTCGCCGCGCGCGTGCGCACGCTCGAGTCGCTCGTCGACTCCGGCCTGATTTCCGCGGACGCCGCGAAGGCCTCCGCGGAGAAGGCCGCGAACGAGGAAGGGGCGGCGCGAAGCGCCCTCCTGGCCTCGCCGCCGGCCTGCGACGGCCGCTTCGGCGCCGACGAAAACGGCCTGGGCCGCTCGTCCGCCCTGCTCGCCGAGGTTTCCCGCGCCGAGCGCGCGTTCCGCGAGCGCAAGGCCAGAGGCCCGAACCATGAATAGCGCTCTCCTCGCCCTGCTGACGCTCCTCGCCTCCCCCGTTCTCGCCGGCGACTGGCTCGCCGACGCCGACAAGGCCGCGAGCTCGGCGGTCATCCCCGGCTCCGCCCAGCCCGAGGCGCCGAAGAAGGCCTGGATGCCCTATGTTCCCGCCTCGCGGCTGTTCTCGGGCGAAATCCCGGTCGAAGGCTGGTGGCCGATGGAGGAGGAGACCGCGACCGGCTCGGTGTTCCGGCTGCTCGGCGGCGACTCGCAGTCGGGCGCGGTGCGCACCGTGCTGTCCGTGCGCTTCTACGACAAGGACACCCCGGGATTCACGCCGATCAAGCAGGCGGTGGACCTGATGCGCCGCGAAAACAAGGAGCTCAGCCGCACGGTCACGCCCGTGCGCCCGGTGCGCGTGGGCCTGGGCTTGGCGCGCACCTTCGAGATCACGGAGACGCGCCGCGTGCCGTCGGACGACGGCCCGGCTTTCGAGGAAGAGCTTCACCACTACGTCGCGGTGATACCGGTCGGCGAGGCCTATTACCTCGTGCGCCTGATCTCCTCGAGGGCGACCTACCTCGAGTACCGCGACGACTTCGTGCGGTTCATGAAGTCCCTGCGCTCGCTGTCGCGCTAAGGCAAAGCTTTCAATTCAGCGCGCAGCTCCAGAACGACGCGGACGTAGTTCTCGGAGTGATTGTAGGCGTACACCGCGCGGCCGATCGCGGATCCCGGCGTGAACGGCTCGCCCGCGCGATAGCCGTTGCGCGCGAGGTAATTGGCGGCGCTTCCGAGCGCGTCCGGCCAATCGAACAGCCGGCGCTTGCCGTCGCCGTCGAAGTCCACGGCGAACTGGTTCGCGCTCGAGGGCATGAACTGCACGAGACCGAAGGCCCCGGCGTAGGAGCCGAGCCAGGAGTGCGCGTCCTCGCCCTCGGCGGAGGCGAAAATCAACAGCTCGGATAATTCGCGCACCGCCCAATCCGAGCGCTTCGGGACCTTCAGGGCGATCGTCCACAGCGCCGCGCCGATGGGCATCTTGCCCGTGTAGGAGCCGAAGCGCGTCTCCACGCCGGCGTGCGCGGCCAGCAGGTAGGCGTCGACGCCGTAGCGGCCCTCGACCGCGGCCAAGGTCGAGCCGTTGGCCGCGAGGAAGCGGGAACCCGCGGCCAGGCTCTCGGGATTGATGAAGAGCTTGCGGTATTGATCGTACGGCAGGCTCTCGCTCGGCTTGCCGAAGCGATCGGCGATGCCGTCGATCACCTTCAGACGCGGATCGGCGAAGAACGCGATCACGACCGCCGCCGGAACGCGGCCGTTGAGGCGCGCGTCGACGCCGCGGCGGACCTCGTCGGGCGTCTTGGCGTCGGGCACGGCGGCCGGACGCGAGGACTTGGCCAGGCGCCCGGCCTCCATCAGTCCCGCCTGAAGGGCGGCGGTGAAGCCGGCGTCGCCGAAGGCCTGGGCGCGCGCCGGGCGAGCGCCCAGGACCAGGGCCGCGGCAACGGCCGTCAGCAGGCTGCGCTTCAGGAAATCGGCGCACAGGCGCGTCAGGCGGGCGCGCCGATCGAGAAAATCGTGGGACGCGCCGCGCTCGATGACGAGACGGGCGTTCGCGCCCGCGCACTTCGCGATGCGCCGGGAGACGATCACCGGGATCGTCTGATCCGCGTCCCCGTGCACGAGCAGCAGCGGGGCCTTGATGCGGCTCGCCGCGAGGCCCGGATCGTAGGCGGTCACGGCTTTCTTGAAATCGGCGGCGAGCGCCTTCGGCGCGAGCGTGTTCAGGGGCCGGGAGAGGCGCTTGATGAAGTCGATCGTGCCCGGGCCGATCATCTCGGCGCCGCCGGCGGGGGCGATCGCCACGACCGCCCGAAGCTTCGGGTCGCGGGCGGCGGCGTTGAGCGCCGCCCAGCCCCCCATGCTGAAGCCGAACAGCGCGACGCGGCGCGGATCGACGAAGGCCAGCTTCCTCGCGGCCGACAAAGCCGCCGCGGCCTGCGCGGGCAAGGTCGTGAAGCGGTATTTCCCCCCCGAGCCCCAGGCGCCGAGGAAGGACGGGGCCACGGACGCGATGCCCTGGGCCATCAGCGCGCGCTGTATGTCCACGCTCTTCTCCGAGCCGGGAAAGCCGTGCAGGAACACGACGGCGGGGAAGCGCTTGCCCTCCCGCCCCGCGGGCCGGTGATAATGGACGAGCATCTTCTGGCCCTTCACGCGGAAAATATCGGTGCCGGCATGCGCGTTCATACCGCGATTGTACCGCAAATCTCCGCCCGCCGAACGACCCTATCCGGCAATCCCGAAGGGCTCCGATCAGTCGTTCGGGAAGGCACGCCGCAGCGTTTCATCGACCGGAGAGTGATCGCGCGCCGATTCCAGCGATTGGGCCAGCCACAGATTGCGCACGAAGACGATCAGCGGCGCCAGCCAGGCGGCCGAAAGCGCGGCGAGTTTGGCGGCGAGGGGCATCGCCGGGAGAAGCCCCCCCAGCGCCATCATCACGATCATACCCGCGACGAGGACCCCCGCCGCGATCATCGCGGTCCGGCGGTACCGGTCGTGGGTCGAGCGCTCGATCTCGCGAAACCGCTCCCAGGACGGGAGGCCGGCCGCGCCGTTGCGCATCGCGGCCAGGATGCGAAGTCGGAGGTGGGACGGCGCGGGCGGAGCGTCCAGGAGGTCCGCGTAACGCTTCTCGACGGCCAGGATGTGGCGGGCGGCGACGGGGGAGCCGTCGTGGGCGTTCTTCTTGAAAGCCTCGATCGCCGGCCTCAAGCCCCGCTGGAAATGGCTCTCATCCCATTGGAATTCCTGGAGCGTGATTCTCGCGTCGAGCGCCGAGACTTTTTGCGGCCAGTGATGGAAGACGGCGGTCTCGCCGGGGAACGCCGCGTTTACGTCGGGGTGGTCGAGCGCACCATAGAGGATCTCGGCCTCGCGCCGGCTCCACGGCCCACGGGGAGCGCTTTTCAAAGCCGCGATCCGGCGCGCGTAGAACTTGGAAAGATCGGCCTCGATCGGATAAGGGGATTCGTCGGCGGCGACCCAGCCGTGCTTCGTCTTGACGAGGATGTTCCCGGCATCGAAGGCGTCCGACGCGATCATAAGAGGGAGCTCCTCTCGGAACTTCTCGACGAGCTTGCGCCACTTCGACTGGAAGCTCGCCACCCTGCTCCGCATGCGGGCCGCTTCTTCCCGGCGCGGGGCGTCGAGATAGAGCGAGACCGCCTCGGCCACGGCGACCTGTTTGGAGATCGCGTCCGCGGAGCTGGGATGCAGGGGACGGGACTTGGCCGCGGCGAGCGACTCGTCGGCGATGGCCGCCGCCTCGATCTCGGCGCCCTTCGCGGCCGCGCGCAGGGCGATGATTTTATCCTCGACCGGCATGGCGGCGAAGGCTTCAGGCGTCGCGTAGAACTTGAGATTCTTGGCGAGAAGATCGAGGACCTGCGGCGCGGCCGCGAAGGAATAGCGCGAGCTCGAATCGAGGGTGGACAGCGCCGTCAGGGAGGGTGAGCCCAAGGTCGCGATGCGTTGGGCTCCGACGGAGGAGAAGACCCCCGCCACCGGAGCGACCCAGGCATGAGCGCTCGCGCCCGCGGGGGCCACGACGCCCGCATGCGCGGGCGCGGCGAGTATGAGGGCCGCGAGTATGGGGAAGAGGTTCTTGCTCATGCTCTCATGATAGCCCAAGAGCCTGCGTCGGCCCAGGAGCGGAAGTCCTAGCCTCGACGACCATTGGACCCGGGTCTTTTGCCTCGTCGGGAGGAATCCGGCGTTCAAGACTCGCTATAATCTCCGCGTGGCGCAAAACACGCAGGATCGGCCTCACATCATACTCGGCGTCGCCGGCGGAAGCGGCTCCGGCAAGTCCTGGCTCGCGCACGCGCTCGTCGCCGCCTTCCCCGAGCAGACCACCATCGTCTGCCACGACTGGTACTACCGCCACAACGGCGACCTCGACGAAGCCGCCGCGCTGAAGCTCAACTTCGACCACCCCCGCTCGCTCGACACGGCCCTGATGTGCCGCCAGCTCGACTTGCTCAACGCGGGCAAGGCGGTCGACGCGCCGATCTACGACTACGCGACGCACAGCCGCCTGAAGGAGACGCGCCGCGTCGAGCCCCGGCCGCTGATCATCCTCGACGGCATACTCGTGCTCACCGAAAAAGCTCTGCGCGACCGGATGACCATCTCCGTGTTCATCGAGACGCCCGACGACATCCGCCTGATGCGCCGCGTGCGCCGGGACTGCAACGAGCGGCGCGTGGACCTCAACGAGACCCTGAGGC
>JAQTNG010000255.1 GCA_028714015.1 Elusimicrobiota bacterium
TCTGTCCCCGCTGCGGCCAGCCCGCGGAACAGAAGGCGGAGCAGCGCAAATGCCCGCACTGCGGAATGGAAAATCTTCCTGAGTCGACGTACTGCAATCAATGTGGCGAGAAGCTATAGAGATGGGATCCATCCGCTCACCTGCGCGGCGTTCAACGCCGACTTCGACGGCGACCAGATGGCCGTCCACGTGCCGCTGTCGCAGGAAGCCCAGCTCGAAGCGAAGCTCCTGATGATGGCGTCCAACAACATCATGTCGCCCGCGTCCGGCAAGCCGATCGCGGTTCCGTCGCACGACATGGTTCTCGGCTTGGCCTACCTGACGAAGGAGAAGGCCGGCGAGAAGGGCGAGGGCATGGTGTTCGCCGATCCCGGCGAAGTCGTGACCGCGTACCAGAACCGCAAGGTCGACCTGCACGCGCGCATCAAGCTCCGCGGCCTCAATGAGATCGTCGAGGAAGCCCTTCCGAAGGACGAGCGCCAGAACCCGAAGTCGTGGAAGGACTACACGACCATCGGCCGCGTGCTCTTCAACCAGATCGTTCCCGAGGCGCTGCACGGCTTCGTCAACGACAAGGTCAGGCGCGACCCGAAGAAGCCCCTCGAGACCAAGAGCATGGGCAAGAAGGAGCTCACCCTCCTTGTCGAGCGCTGCTACAAGGAGCTCGGCCACTACCGCACGGTCCAGCTCCTCGACGACCTCAAGAACACGGGCTACCACTACGCCACCGCCGCCGGCCTCTCCATCTCGGTCTCGGACATGCACATTCCCGACATCAAGAAGCACGAGATCGCCGAGGCGCGCAAGAAGGTCAAGACGATCGAGCAGCAGGCCAAGAACGGCGTCATCACCGAGTCCGAACGCTACAACAAGGTCATCGACATCTGGACGCACGTCACCGAAAACATCTCGGACGTCATGTTCGACTCGATGAAGGCCGACGAGCACCGGACCTTCAAGGTCGGCGAATCCCGGTTCAACTCGGTCTTCCTCATGGCCGACTCCGGCGCCCGCGGTTCCCGCCAGCAGGTCCGTCAGCTGGCCGGCATGCGCGGTCTGATGGCCAAGCCGCAGAAGAAATTGACCGGCGGCGTCGGCGAGATCATCGAGCAGCCGATCGTCTCGAACTTCCGCGAGGGCCTCACCGTCCTCGAGTACTTCATCTCCACCCACGGCGGCCGCAAGGGTCTCGCCGACACCGCGCTCAAGACCGCGGACGCCGGCTACCTGACCCGCCGCCTCGTCGACGCCGCTCACGACCTCGTCATCACCGAGGAAGACTGCGGCACGATCAACGGCATCCGCCTGGGCAACCTCACCGCCGGCGACGAGATCATCGAGCCTTTGGACGAGCGCTTGCTCGGCCGCGTCGTGCTCGAGGACGTCGTCGTCACCGTGCTCGACGGCAAGAAGTCGGTCGAGAAGACCATCGTCGAAGCCAACGAGTTCGTCAACGCCGAGGCCCAGATGGAAATCAAGGCCGCCGGCCTCGAGATGGTCCGCGCCCGCTCGGTGCTGACCTGCGAAGCCCGCCAGGGCGTCTGCGCGAAGTGCTACGGCATGAACAACGCCAACGGCCGCATGGTCGAAGTCGGCGAGGCCGTCGGCATCATCGCGGCGCAGTCGATCGGCGAACCCGGCACCCAGCTGACTCTGCGCACCTTCCACATCGGCGGCGCGGCGTCCCGCGTCACCAAGCGCTCGAACGCGCTGTCCGTCAAGGGCGGCACGGTCGAGTTCAAGGCCGTGCGCACGATCAAGAACCACGAAGGCCACATCGTCGTGGTCTCCCGCGCCGGCATGGCGCTCGTCCACGACAAGGCCGCGGCCACGAACGAGGAGTTCAAGCTGCCCTACGGCGCGCGCCTGAAGGTCCTCGACGGCGACAAGGTCGCTCCCGGCGCGCTGCTCGCCGAGTGGGACCCTTACACGATGCCGATCGTTTCCGAGCACGAAGGAGCGGTCGTCCTCAGGGACGTCCGCGAAGGCGTGTCCCTGCGCACCGACCTCAACAAGATCACGGGCATCGTCGAGCGCCGCATCATCGAGCAGGAAGCTCGACGCGGCGAGCGCGGCGCCGGAGCCGCCAAGCGTCTGAACCCTCGCGTCGTCGTCGAGAAGGGCGGCAAGGAGGTCGCGGTGTTCCCGCTGCCGACCGACACCATCCTGCTCGTGGCCGAGGAGCAGGCCGTGCACGTCGGCGACATCATGGCCAAGATCCCGCAGGAAATCACGAAGTCCAAGGACATCACAGGCGGCCTGCCGCGCGTGTCCGAGCTCTTCGAGGCCCGCAAGCCGAAGAACCCCGCGATCATCTCCGAAATCGAAGGCGTCGTCGGCCTCGGCATCGGCGCAAAGGGCCTCGTCCAGGTCTCCGTGCGCAACGAGGAGACGGACATGGTCCGCGAGTACCTCATCGCGCAGGGCAAGCACTTGGTCGTGTACGAAGGCGACCGCGTCGGCGTCGGCGAGGCGCTGACCGACGGCGCGATCAACCCGCACGACGTCCTTCACGTGAAGGGCATCAAGGAAGTCCAGGAGTTCCTCGTCAACGCGATCCAGGAAGTCTACCGCCTGCAGGGCGTGACGGTCTCCGACCGCCACATCGAGTGCATCGTCCGTCAGATGCTGCAGAACGTCAAGGTGGACAACTCCGGCGACACGTCCTTCCTGAAGGGCGAGATCGTCAACCGCTTCACCTTCGCCGCCGAGAACCGCGCGACGAAGGAGAAGGGGGGCAAGGAGGCGCAAGCCGAGCCCGTCCTTCTCGGAATCACGAAGGCCTCCCTCGCGTCGAGCTCGTTCATCTCGGCGGCGAGCTTCCAGGAGACGACGCGCGTCCTCACTCAGGCCGCGACGACGTCGCAGATCGACTACCTGAAGGGCCTGAAGGAAAACGTCATCATCGGCCACATGATTCCGGCCGGCACGGGCCTGCAAGCCCGCGAAAAACTCATCGAACTCGCCGCGCAAGCCGCTGCGGCGACCCAGTCGTAAGGAGATTATCGTCATGCCCACGATCAGTCAGCTCATCCGCCTCGGACGCACGAAGAAGCGCACGCGTCCCAAGGCTCCCGCCCTGCAGTCCTGCCCGCAGAAGCGCGGCGTCTGCACCTTGGTGAAGACCACGACCCCGAAGAAGCCGAACTCGGCCCTGCGCAAGATCGCGCGCATCAAGCTGACCAACGGCATCGAGGTCACGGGCTACATCCCCGGCGTCGGCCACAACCTGCAGGAGCACTCGATCGTCATGATCCGCGGCGGCCGCGTGAAGGACCTTCCCGGCGTGCGCTACCACATTCTCCGCGGCGTCCTCGACGCCTCCGGCGTGGACGGCCGCAAGCAGGGCCGATCGTTGTACGGGGCCAAACGCCCTAAGAAGGACGCGCCCAAGTAAAATTTAGAGAGGATATAGAACATGCCCCGCAAAGGACTTCGCCCCCGTGACCGCCGCCCTCCGCCTCCCGCGGACTACCGCTATAAGTCGGTGCTCGTCTCGCGCCTGATCAACAAGCTCGACCACGCCGGCCGCAAGGCCCAGGCCGAGCGCGTCATGTACGACGCCCTCGAGATCGTGGCCGAGAAGACGAAGGAGAACGCGCTCGACGTGTTCACCCGCGCCATCGAGAACATCCGCCCGCTCCTCGAGGTCAAGGCCCGCCGCGTCGGCGGCGCGACCTACCAGGTGCCGATCGAAGTGTCGGTGACCCGCTCCTCCACGCTCGCGATGCGCTGGATGCTCGACGCGGCCCGCGCCAAGTCCGGCAAGCCGATGGCCGAGCGTCTCGCCGAGGAAATCCTCGCGGCGAACAAGAAGGAAGGCATCGCCTTCAAGAAACGCGAAGACACCCACAAGATGGCCGAAGCCAACCGCGCTTTCGCGCATTATCGCTGGTAAAGCAGCGATAATGCATTCCTTCATCAACATCCTGAACTAAGGTTTAAAAGAGACACCATGCCCCGAGAAACGACGCTCGATAAAGTTCGCAACATCGGCATCATCGCCCACATCGATGCCGGCAAGACGACGACGACCGAGCGCATTCTCTATTACACCGGCCGCATCCACAAGATCGGCGAGGTGCACGACGGCGCGACGACCACGGACTGGATGCCTCAGGAGCGCGAGCGCGGCATCACGATCACCGCGGCGGCGACCTTCTGCAAATGGAAGAAGGGCGACAGCGAGTATACGATCAACATCATCGACACCCCCGGCCACGTGGACTTCACGGCCGAGGTCGAGCGCTCTCTGCGCGTGCTCGACGGCGCGGTCGTCTGCTTCGACGGCGTTCAGGGCGTCGAGCCCCAGTCGGAGACCGTGTGGCGCCAGGCCGACAAGTACCACGTGCCCCGCGTCGTGTACATCAACAAGATGGACCGCATGGGCGCCGATTTCTACATGTCGTACGAGTCCATCATCAAGATGCTGGGCGCCAACGCGGTGCCGATCCAGCTGCCGATCGGCTCCGAGTCCGACTTCGCCGGCATCATCGACCTTATCAAGATGAAGGCCCTGATCTGGAAGGGCGAAGAGCTCGGCGCCGAGTGGGACGAAGTCGAGATCCCGGCCGACATGAAGGACGAGGCCGCGAAGTACCACGCCACGATGGTCGAAAAGATCGTCGAGTTCGACGACGCGCTCATGGAGCGCTACCTCAACGGCGACACCAAGTTCACCCAGGACGAGCTCAAGAAGACGCTGCGCAAGGGCGTCCTGCAGTGCAAGATCTTCCCCGTGCTGTGCGCCTCCTCTTATAAGAACAAGGGCGTCCAGCCCATGCTCGACGCGGTCTGCGACTTCCTGCCCTCTCCGCTCGACCTGCCTCCCACCCAGGGCCACGACATCTTCGATCCGGAGAAGGTTGTCGAGCGCACGGCCGACGACGCCGCGCCGTTCTCGGCGCTGATGTTCAAGATCCAGACCGACCCGTTCGTCGGCAAGCTGATCTTCTTCCGCGTCTACTCCGGCGTCCTTCGGGCCGGCGACACCGTGATGTTCGGAAACAACCGCAACACGGAGCGCATCGGCCGCATCCTGCGCATGCACGCCAACCAGCGCGAGGAGATCAAGGAGATCTTCGCCGGCGACATCGGCGCGACCGTGGCGCTCAAGAACGGCCGCGTCGGCTACACGATGTGCGACCCGGAAAAGCCCGTGCTCCTCGAGCAGATCACCTTCCCCGAGCCCGTCATCTCGGTCGCCATCGAGCCGAAGACGAAGGCCGACGAAGAGAAGATGGCCAACGCGATGTCCCGCCTCGGCGAAGAGGACCAGACCTTCCGCATCAAGACCGACGTCGAGACCGGCCAGACGATCATCTCGGGCATGGGCGAGCTGCACCTCGACATCATCGTCGACCGCATGAAGCGCGAGTTCAAGGTCGAAGCGAACGTCGGCGAGCCTCAGGTCGCCTATCGGGAAACCGTCAGGAAGACCGTCACGGAAGAAGGCAAGTTCATCCGCCAGTCCGGCGGCCGCGGCCAGTACGGCCATTGCGTGCTCAAGATCGAGCCGCAGGCGATGAACAAGGGCTTCGAGTTCATCAACGACGTCAAGCAGGGCCGCATCCCGCGCGAGTTCATTCCCGCGGTCGAGAAGGGCGTGCGCGAGGCGCTCGACGGCGGAGCGCTCGCGGGCTTCCCGATCGTGGACATCAAGGTCACGCTCCTCGACGGCTCCTAC
>JAQTNG010000256.1 GCA_028714015.1 Elusimicrobiota bacterium
CTCCGTGAAGACCATTCCGAACTTCATCTTCACCTACGACAACACGCCGAAGAAGGCGTCGCGCATCGACGAGCTGCTCAACAAGCTCGAGCGCGAAAAGGGCCAGTGACCGGCGCGGGCGGCCTCCCGGTCGCCGGGATGCTCCTGATCGACAAGCCCGCGGAGTGGACCTCGCACGACTGCGTGGCCGCCCTACGCAAGTGCTTCCCGCGCGACACCAAGGTCGGCCACACCGGCACGCTCGATCCCCTCGCCACGGGCCTGCTCGTCGCCCTGGTCGGCCCCTGCACGAAGCTGCAGGCGCGCCTGCAGGGCATGGACAAGGTCTACTCGGGCACGATCCGCCTGGGAGTGAAGACCGACACCGGCGACATCACCGGCAAGACCCTCGAGGAAAAGCCCATTCCCGCGCTCGACCTCGCGCGCCTGAAGGCCGAGTGCGCCGCGCTCGTCGGCACGCTGGAGTCCTCGGCCCCCGCCTACTCCGCGGTCAAGCACCAGGGCCGTCCTTTGTACGAGTACGCGCGCAAGGGCCTCGAGGTTCCGGTCAAGCCGCGGTCGTCCGTCGTGCACTCCTGGGAGGCGCTCTCCTGGAGCGCGCCCGAGCTCTCCCATCGCCTTCACTGCGCGAGCGGCACCTACGTGCGGACCCTGGCCGAGGTCCTCGGCGATAAGCTGGGCTGCGGCGGCACCGTCTCCACCCTGCGCCGCGAGTCCGTGGGCCCCTTTCTCCTTGCCGACGCGCTGCCGCTCGCCGAGCTGCGCGCTTTGCCTCCCGCGGCGCTCGCGCTGCGCCTCGCGGCGTCCTTGCCGGTCCTCGAAAAGGCGCTTAAAGACAAGCCATGATCACCGTGCGCGGCCGCGTGGTCCGCGGCGAGCGGTTGGGACGCAAGCTCGGATTCCCGACGGCCAACATCAAGATATCCCCCTCCGCCCGGCCTCCTCGCGGCGTCTGGAAGGTTCTGGCGAAGGGCACGACTTTGGGCGAGCGCGTCGGCGCCTGCAACGTCGGGGTGCGCCCCACCGTCGGCGCCGCGCGCCTCGTCGTCGAGGTGCACATACCGGGCTTTCGCGGGAACCTGTACGGCAGGACTTTGAGCTTGAGCTTCCTCTCCAAGATCCGCTCCGAGCGGCGGTTCCCCTCCCTCGGCGCGCTGAAGGCTCAGATACGCAAGGACGTGTCGTCCTTGACCCGCAAGCCCGGCCGCGGTACAATGAACGCATGAGTAAGCTGAACGAAGACGGAAACATACTCGGGCGCCTGGGCGCGATCGCACTGATCGTCGCCGCCGGGTTCGGCCTCCACCGGCTCAACTGCGACGCCGGGATGTGCCCGCTCATGCAGACTGACTCGTGCTGCGCCGGGGCCATGGGACACGGGAAGGCCGAGACGCCCAAGTCCGCTCCCGCGGCCGTTCCCGCCGACTCCGACAAGTAGCCGCTCCTCGCGCCTCCAGGCGGGGTAGTCGTTAACTGCTAAAATACGGAGTGTTCGTTCTCCGCTTCCTCGTCCCCTACCTCGGCTACCTGTTCTCGACCTTCATCAAGCTCACGACGAAGCTGACCGTCGTCCACGGCGAGCGCCGCGAGCGCCTGCGCGCCGCCGACCGGCGCTTCATCTACGCGTTCTGGCACCAGCGCCAGGTCTTCTTCACCGTCTCGCACCGCGGCGACAAGATGGCCGTGCTCGTCAGCCGCTCCGTCGACGGCGAGATGATCTCCGAGACCATCCGCCGCTGCTGCGGCGTCACGGCGATACGCGGCTCCTCGACGCGCGGGGCGTCGGACGCGGTGCGCCAGATGATCACGGTCCTGCGCTCCGGCCTCGACCTCGGCATCACGCCCGACGGCCCCAAGGGGCCGAAATGCGAGGTCAAGGAAGGCGTGATGTATCTGGCCCGGAAGCTGGGCGTCCCCATCTTGCCCGTCACGAACGCCTCGTCGAACCGCCTCGTGCTGAAGAAGACTTGGGACCAATTCCAGATCCCCATGCCCTTCGGCCGCTCCGTCGTCGTCTACGGCGAGCCCATCGAGGTCGGCCCGGACGACGATTTGAAGGCGAAGGCGGCGGAGCTCAAGCGCGCGCTCGACGCGATCACGGCGGAAGCCGAGGCCCTCGTCGCCTAGTCTCCGAAGCAGGTCCCGACCGCCCGCGCCGCGGCGATCAGGGGATGGTCCGTCGGCACGAGGCTGAGCTTGCCGGCGACCTGCTTGAGCGGCACGCTGACCAGGTCGTTGCCCCGCAGGGCGACCATCTGGCCGAAGAGGCCGGCGGCGGCCAGTTCGGCCGCCTTGACCCCGAACCGCGTGCACAGCACCCGGTCGGAGGCGAGCGGCGTGCCTCCGCGCTGGAGGTGGCCGAGCACGGTCACGCGCGTGTCCAGGCCGTGGATATTCTCGATGCCGCGGGCGATCGCCTGGCCGACGCCGCCGAGGCGGACCGGGTCGGGGCTGGCCGCCTCGGTGCGGGCCACGACCATTTGCCCCCCTAGGGGCTTGGCCCCCTCGGCCACGACGAGTATGCTGAAGCGCTTGCCGCGCCGGGAGCGGGCCTTGAGGGCTTCGCCGACCTTCGCGAGGTCGTAGGGAATCTCCGGAATGAGGATGACGTCCGCGCCGCCGGCCACGCCGGAGTTCAGCGCCAGCCACCCCGCGTAGCGGCCCATCACCTCGGCGATCATCACCCGGTGGTGGCTCTGGGCGGTGTCGCGAAGCTTGTCGATGGCCTCGGCGGCGGTCTGCACGGCCGTGTCGAAGCCGAAGGTCCGGTCGGTGCCGGCCAGGTCGTTGTCGATGGTCTTGGGCACGCCGATGATGTCGAGGCCCATGTCGGCGAGCTTGCCGGCGGTCGCCATGGTCCCGTCGCCGCCGATGATCACCAGGCCCAGGAGCTTGTTGCGGCGGTAGCTGGCCGCGGCCTTGCGCGAGTGATCGTGATAGACGATCTTGCCCCGGTTCGTCTCGGCCCAGCGGTAGGGATCGTGGGTGTTGGAGGTCCCCAGGATCGTCCCGCCGCGGCTGAGTATGCCGGAGACGTCGTCGCCGCGCAGGCGGACGAACTTGTCGGTGACCAGGCCGTGATAGCCGTCCTTGTAGCCGAGCACGTCCAGGCCGTAATCGTTGAGGGCCGTCTTGGTCACCGCGCGGATGACCGCGTTGAGGCCCGGACAGTCGCCGCCGCTGGTGAGTATGCCCAACACCTTCCGTTTATTGCGCGCCATGAGCATAGACTAGTCCCTGCGGCGGGGGCTGTCAATGACGCGAGGCTTCGTCGGGGCGCACGGCGAACGCGGCGTTGAGGCCGATCAAGGTGAAGGTCGCCAGCAGCAGGCAGACCGACAGCGCGTTGATCTCGGGCGTCACGCCGAACTTCATCATCGAGTAGATCTTGATCGGCATGGTCACGATGCCGATGCCGGCGACGAAGAACGATGTGACGAAGTCCTGGAAGCTCACGGTGAAGGACAGCAGCGCCCCGGAGACGATCGCGGGCATCGCCAGCGGCAGAGTCACCTTCACGAAGGCTTGCCACTCGGTCGCGCCCAGGTCCATCGCGGCGTCTTCCAGGGACGATTCCTGCAGCGAGATCAGGCGCGCGCGCACGGCCGCGACCGTGTAGGGCAGGCAGATCAAGGCGTGGGAGCAGGCGAGCGCCGTGAAGTCGAGCTCCCAGCCCGCGCGCACGAGGAAGGTCAGCAGGCCGACGCCGAGGGCCACCTCGGGCATCATCAAGGGAACGTTGAGGAGCGCGTCGTAGGCCCCCCGCCCGCGGAAGGCCTTGTGCTTGACCATCGCGTAGGAGGCGAGCATGCCGATGACGGCGGCGATCGCGGCGGCGGCGGCGGCCAGCTCGAGCGAGGTCAGCATCGCGCTCATGAGCTCCGCGTCGTGGAACAGGGCCGCGTACCACTTGAGCGTGAATCCCCGCCAGACCACGTTGCGCCGGGCGTCGTTGAAGGAGAAGACGAACATCACGCCGAGCGGCAGGTACAGGAAGGCGAAGAGCGCCGCGCAGTAGGCGGCCATGCCGCGGCCCTTCTTCCTCATGCCTCCTCCCAGCGCTGATAGAGCCACAGGCCGCCGACGAGGCCGGCGAGGAGAAGCGTCGTCAAGGCGGAGCCGAACGGCCAGTCCTGGGCCATCATGAACTGGTTCGAGATCAGGTTGCCGAGCAGGTAGTAGCGCGGTCCGCCGAGGATCTCGACGGTCAGGAAGTCCCCGAGGCAGGGAATGAAGGTCAGCACGCAGCCCGCGACGACGCCCGGAAGCGAGAGCGGCAAGGTCACCTTCCAGAACGCCGTCCAGCGCCCGGCGCCGAGGTCGTAGGCCGCCTCGACGACGGAGCGGGGCACCTTGTCGAGCGAGGCGTACAGCGGCAGGACCGTGAACGGCAGGTAGAAGTAGACGAGGCCGAGCAGGATGGCGAACGGCGTATACAGGAACCCGATCGGAGCGGACAGGAAGCCGAAGCGGATCAGGGCCGTGTTGAGAAGGCCTTCTTTGCCGAGCACGATCATCCACGAGTAATAGGCGACCAGGCACGAGCTCCAGAACGGGACCATCAGGCCGACGAGCAGGGCGTTGCGCCAGCGGCCGGCGTAAAAGGCCAGGTAGTAGGCGAGCGGATAGCCCAGTATCAGGCAGAGGGCGGTGGTCGCGCCCGCGAAGGCGAGCGTGCGGAAAAGAACGGGCAGGTACTTGGGGTCGAAGGCCCGCGCGTAGTTGTGAAGGCCGAATTCCCAGACGATCGCGCCGTAGGGCCCGTTCTTGGCGAAGGAGAGAAGGATCAGCCCCCCGGCCGGTATGACGAGCAGAACGATGAGCCACAGCGACGCCGGGGCCAGCAGCAGGTGGCTCGCGGCGGGCCGGCGGCCGCCGAGCAGCCAGGACAGGGCCTTGTTCACCATTTCAGGCGACCTTGACGTCGGCCCAGGTCTGGCTCCACAGCTCGCTTTGCTCGCCGTCGAGCACGTGGTGGAGCTGGAGCTGCTTCATGACCGCCGGAGTGGGGTACACTCGCGGGTCGCGGCGGAGGATCTCGTCGACCTGCGGGCCCGCGGCCAGGTTCGGGGTGGCGTAGCGCACGGAGTTGGCGATGCCCGCGGCGACCGACGGCTCGAGCAGGTAGTCGATCAGGCGCAGCGTGTCGGCGCGGTGGCGGGAGCCTCTCATGACCGCGAGGCAGTCCACCCACATGTAGGTCCCCTCCTTCGGGATCACGTAGTCGAGGTCGGGGTTCTCGCGCGCGGTCTGGAACAGGTCGCCGGACCAGGTCATGGCCAGGTCGATTTCGCCGGCGACCAGGCTGTTGAGGTAGGAGGCGCTCGAGTACTGCTTGACCAGCGGCTTCTGCTTCACGAGGAGCTCCCGTATTTTGCGGAAGTCCTCGGGATCGCGCGTCGTCTGCGGAATATTCAGGAGCTGCATGGCGACCGCGATGCAGTCGCGCACGTTGTCGAGCATCGAGACCCGGTCCTTGTATTTCTCGTCCCAGAGGTCCCACCACGAGGTCGGCGGCTTTTTGATCTTCTTCCTGTTGTAGGCGATGCCGGTCGTGCCCCACAGGTAGGGCACGGTGGATTCCTCGGGATCATACGGAGGCCGGCGGAATCCCGGCGCCAGGTTGCCCAAGTTCTTGAGCGTGCCCGCGGGGACC
>JAQTNG010000257.1 GCA_028714015.1 Elusimicrobiota bacterium
CGTCCAGAGCCCTCCTCCAGAGCGCCTCGGTGGAGCTCCAATAGACCGCGCCGCGCGCGGTCAGGCCGGCGCAGGCCAGTATCAGGACGACGGCAAACGCCGAGGCCGGAAGACGCAGGGCCGCTCACCGTCGCGCCGCCCATAGCGCCGCGCCCGCGAGCGCGGACAAGCCCAGGCCGGGGAGGTAGGAATAGCGCTCGGCGACGAGGTGGTGCCCGAAGCTCACGAACCCCGCCATCGGCAGGAGCGCGATCCCATATTGGGCCGCGGCCGGGAGCGCCGCGGGGGCGCGGCGCCGAGCCGCCCAGGCGGCCGCGGCGAGCGCGATCACGCCGAGCGCGGCTCCCCGGACCGGGAGGCTTCCGGGGCCGAAGCCGGGGGGCACGCGGTGAAAAGGGGACAGGCCCGAGGGCCAGGCCGTCTTCGCCGCGTACCACCACAGCGAATGGGCGCCGAGAGCCAGCCGCGCGCCGAGGCCCAGCTCGGCTCCTTTAAGCGTTCCGTAGGCCCGCTGGCCGACGAGGCCCGCGGCGCCCGCGGCGACGGCGATGACGAAATACGGAACCTTGTCGGCCCAGGAGCGGCGGCGCAGCGGCCATCGGTCCAGCAGGAGCAAGGTCAACGGCAGGGTGATCGCGCTCGCCTTCGACAGCACGGCGAGGCAGAAGGCGAGCAGCGGCCGCAGAGGCTTTTCGGGATCGCGGAGGTACAGCCAAACGGCGAGCAGGTAGAAAAAACCGGACAGGACGTCGCGGCGCTCGGTGAGCCAGACGACGGATTCGACCCGCAGCGGATGGACGGCCCAGAACGACGCCGAGAAGAGCGCCGCGACGAGCCTCTCGCGGGGAGACGAGGACGGCGAGGCTTTGCCGATCAGATCCTCGACGATGAGGAAAAAAAGAGCGGCGGAGAACCCGTGCAGGGCGTAATTGGTCGCGCGCATCGCCGTCGGATTCGCGCCCCACAGCGTGAAGTCGAGGGCGTAGCTCAGCCACGACAGCGGCTGATACGGGCCGCCGAACATCGTGGTCGTCATCCAGCGGACGTTGGCGGGCGAAAAGCCGCGCCAGTTCGGGTTCTCGGCCAGGTTGAAGAGGTCGTCCCACTCGAGAAACGGAGCGGTCAGCGCGGGGAGGAAGGGGAGAGTCGCGCCGAGCGCGAGAAGGGCGAGAAGAGCTGTGCGGGAGCGCGCGGTCACGGGCTTATTCTAGAACTTTTCATTTCTCCCTCGTCGAGAGGATGAAAAATCGCCGAGACATATCCTTTACCTCGGAGGGGCCGAAGGGCCTAGACAAAGAATAGGTCTTTTGCTAAGATCGGGCCAGCCGCCTCCTGGAGGTCACACCGAGATGAACATGACCGCTCTGGCCCTCGCGCTCGCCGCGAGCCTCGTCGCCGCGCCCGTACTCGCCGAAACCCCCGCCGTGAACTTCGACCAGGGGATCGATATGTCCGCGATCCTCAAGCAGTCGAAGGAAGCCGCGAAGACCGACGCGAAGGTCGTGGACGCCCAGTACATGGGCGGCCGCCGCACGATGCCCGACTGCGTGAGCGTCTCCTTCGGCGCCAACGATCCCGCCGCCTCGCCCACGTTCTCGCTCAACAGCCAGGAGTGGATCGAGGAGTGCTACCAGACCGGCGACCCGCGCAACGGCGGCGGACGCCAGTGCTACGAGCGCCCGGGCATGAGCTACCACGAGATGGCCTCGGTCACGATCCAGGACCGCCAGGCCCTGCTGCCGTGGGAGCGCGACACGTTCCGCGTCTGCCTCGACGGCCCGTGGCTGAGCATCGGCGGCATCGAGACCGCCTACGACTACAAGCTCGTCTCCGGCGGCAGCTACAACGGCGCCTTCATCCTGGCGCCGACCCGGAAGATCGCCCAGCGCCCCGACCCGGTCGGCGTGCTCGGCGACCTCGACTCCGCGATGAAGCTCACGCTGAAGGACAAGTGGGCGGCCTACTATCCCGGCGAGACCATCGAGATCAAGTACACCCTCAAGAAGGACGTGCCGAACTGGTTCGACCCGGTCATCGCCGAGGGGACCCTGAGCGCGGCCGTCGCCGAGTCCTACGCCGTCGACCTCTCGAAGAACAAGTTCGAGAACGGCAAGAGCTACTACGTCGAGTACTCGATCCGCCGCGTCGGCAAGGTGTCCAAGGACTCCTTCACGAAGACCCTCGAGACCAACAAGACGACGCGCGCCTCGATGTCTTTGGCCTTCAACAAGTAATCTTCAAAGTAGGACGATGGAAGCCCCGTCAGGGAAACCTGACGGGGCTTCCTATTTCTCAGGCAGGCTTTTGACCCTTTGGAAATAGAGCTCCTTTGCTATCGCGGCTGTCCCAGGTGAAGCGGCCATAGCAGCCTTGCTATGGCTGCCTCGTCTGCGATTGCCGCATAAATAAGAACCCCCGCCGGTTGCGCCGGCGGGGGTTTTTTCCCTGGTGAGGGAAGATTGGTTTACGGCAGGTAGATCTGCGAGCCGTACGCGACGACCATGACCTGGACCGGGCCCTTGCCCGCGTTGACGGTCACGAAGCCGTTGTAGGCCTCGACCTGCGCGCCGGAGGCGTTCGTCTTGACGGTGACGGCCAGGCCGTCGGCCGGGCGGATCTCGGTGATCTTGAGGTCGGGGTTGCGCGTCAGGCACTTGCCGTAGATCTTCACGAAGTCCTCGCCGCTGCGGATGTCGCGGACGACGGTCAGGAGCATGCAGCCGTCGATCGCCTTCTGCAGCGTGCTGATCGACGCGGGCGCGACCTCGTCCTTCGTCATGACCTTGACCATGTGGCCGAGCAGGCGGCCCTGGCGGTGCTCGATCCCGGCGACGAGGTCGCGGTGGCCCTTCGAGCCGGCCTTCATGTCGGTCTTGATGAGGAGGCCGGCCTTGCCGGGCTGGCCGCTCTGCGGCGCCGACAGGAAGCCGGGCTCGGTGACGGCCTTCGCCGCGTACTTGGCGGCGACGGCGTCCATGCAGGGCTTGACGAGATCGGCGGCCTCGTCGAGGTTGAAGGGGCGGATGGTCTTGATGTCGAGCACGCCGCACGCGCCGACGCCGGCGAACGCGTCCTCGGCGACGAAGGGGTGAAGGGAGTCCACGACCTGGGATTCGAAAGACTGGGCGCGGGCGGAAGAGGCGGCGATCAGCGCGGCGAGGACCAGGAAGGTTGTCTTCATGAGCCTATGATGCCCGAAAGGCCCATGTAACCTATAGGACTTTCGTCAATAAGCGCGGTTGATTCAGATCAAATGTGGAATTGCGACGGCGCCGTCTTCAGAATTTGACGGCGGGCGCCTTCGCGGCCTCGGGAGCCGCCGCGAAGTAGGGGCGTTCCTTGAAGCCGCCGAAGCCGGCGACGAGGGCGCCGGGGAAGCGCTTGATGGCGGTGTTGTAGTCCTGGGCGGCGTTGTTGAAATCCATGCGCGCGACGGCCACGCGGTTCTCGGTCCCCTCGAGCTGGACCTGCAGGTCGCGGAAGCCCTGCGTGCTCTTGAGCTCGGGGTACTTCTCGACGACGACCATGAGGCGCGACAGCGCCGAGGACAGGCCGCCCTGCGCCTCCTCGAACTTCTTGAACGCGGCGGGGTCCTCGAGCACGCCCTTGCCGAGCGTGACCTGGCCGACCTTGGCGCGGGCCTCGACGACGGCGGTGAGCGTGTCCTTCTCGAATTTGGCGGAGCCCTTGACGACCTCGACGAGGTTCGGCACGAGGTCGGCGCGGCGCTGGTATTGGTTCTCGACCTGGGCCCAGGCGGTCTTCACGCCTTCGTTCCGGCCCACGATCCCGTTGTAGGCGCCGACCGCCCAGAGGGCGACGACGAGGACGGCGAGGGCGGCGGCTCCGAGAACGGCTCCGATGATTTTCATGGTGGGATTATATATCACTTCCAGCCGGAGCAGCGCTTCGAGACCCACTGATACCGCTCCGGCTTGTCGAGCTCGGCCTGGGCGAGCGCGAGGTCTTCCTTGTATTTCTCGTACACCGGGGTCACGACCTTCCGGAGCTTGGCGTTGAGCGCGGCCTCGGCCGAGGCGCGGTCCGCGGCCTCGAGGGGATTGCCCCGCGCCGGCAGCCACTTGGCCGCCGTCAGCGCCGCTTCGATCTCCCGGGCGGCGGCCGCCAGGCGCTCGCGGTGCACGCGCTCGTGCTCGCGCTCGTGCTCCAGCACGGCCAGGGACTCGCAGGAGTTCTCGGGGTATTCCCGAGGCACGAAGATCTGGATCGAGGCGGGCGTCAGGTCCACGCGCACCTCGTCGAACCAGACGCAGGCCCGGCCCCGCGCCGTTTCCATGTTCACCAGAGTGTGGAAGGCCAGCTGATGCTCGACCTCGGTCAGGCCCTGCTGCTTGCCGGCGCCGGCTGCGGCGCGCGACTCGGCCTCGAGCGCCGCGAGGCCGAGGTCGCGGCGCACCGCGGCGGGGGGGATGTCCGCCCGGACGCGGATGACCTTGGACCGGTCGAAGCCCGGGTCGTGAGGGCAGGCCGGTTGCGTTCCGGAATCGCCGCCCGAATTCCCGCGCCCGCAGCCGCTCATGATGAGGAGAACGAGGACGGCGGCGAGTTTCGGGCTCAGTAGTTGACGGTGTGAAGCTCGAAGGTTTTGCCGCCGAGCTCGGCGGAGCGGGCGTACTTCCGCTTGACGCGCGGGGGAAGCCGCTTGGCCACCTCGCCGGTCACCAGGATCTCCTCGGCGGAGGCCAGGTCCTCTCCGATCTTTGAGGCGACGTTGACCTTGTCGCCGTAGACCCCGTCCTTGAGGCGCAGGAGCTTGCCGTGGTGGAAGCCCATGCAGAGCTGGAACTGGTCGCGGTCCGTCTTGCCTGCGTTGAACTTGGCGAGCAGGCGCTGAATCGCGATCGCGGCGTCGACGCCCGCGACGGGGGTCTCGAACACGGCGAGCAGGTTGTCCGCGCCGCGCGAGATCACGGTTCCGCGATGACGCGCGATGATCGGCTCGGCGAGGTCATAGACACGGGTCATCACGGCCAGGAAGTGGAGGATGCCGTACTCGCGCGTGCGCCGCGTGAAGCCGGACGAGTCGCACATCATGACGGTCGCATCGAGCACGCACTGATTCTCGATGTCCCGGTCCAGGGAGTCGGCGTTGGCCTTCGTGCGGCCGCGAAGGCGGGCGAACAGCTGCTCCGAGGTCGGAAGATTCGGCCGCGCGGCTTTCGCCTTCTTCTTCATGAGCGCGATTCTAGCATGTCGCGCGCCGAGCCGGGACCTTTGGCGGCGAGGCCTGGGCCTCAAGGCCCTTATCTTCGCGGCACCGTCAAAGGTACAATGGGCTCGACGCTTTCCCGGAGGTACCGTGAAATACGCCGCCCTCGCCGCCCTGCTCCTGGCCGTCCCCGCCGCCGCGCAGAACCGCGCCGCCGAGATCGATTTCGAGAGCGCCCTTCGCGACTCCTCCCTCGCCAAGTCCGCCCAGAGCCGCGCCGCGGTGGAACGCACGCTCGTGGCGATGAACGACGGCCCCGAGGCCGCCGGAAAGGTGGTCGCCTACCTGCGCGAGCGCGGCATCGAGGTCTCCGTGAAGGCCCAGCCCGAGGCTTCGAAGACCGTCGTCGAGAAGGGCCGGACCTCCATCACGCTCTCCGACGCCCTGCC
>JAQTNG010000258.1 GCA_028714015.1 Elusimicrobiota bacterium
CAGCGACCACTTGTTGATAGACGAGTCGAGGAACATCGAGGTGTAGGCGTAGCCTTTGTCGTCGTACTCCGTGTGCAGCGGCCCCAGGCCGACCTCGACCTGCGCCTCGACGACGTCCTTGAAGCGCAGGACCGGAATGCCGAACTCGTCCTTGCCCTCGAAGTTCTTGGCGGCGATGGCCTTCTGGATCTTGTCGAAGCTGAAGACCGTCACGTGAGGGTCGAGCTTGCCGCTGACCGTGATGAAGCGCCCGTCCGGCGTGACGTCGGAGCCGTGCGGGCTCTTGGGCTCGGCGGCCTGGTAGAGGATGCCCTTGGCCACGGACTCCGCGATGGGGATCACGCGCATGCCGCTGATCATCTTGTACTTGAGCTGACCCTTGGCGAGCAATTCCTCGGCGCGCTTCCAGTTGATGATGTGCAGGTAGTCCATCTCGCGCTGCGAGGCCGCGATCTCCATCGGTATGCCGGTCTTGAGGTCGTTGGGCACGGCCATTTCGGAGTTGAACGTGTTGATGAACACCCAGCCGTTGCTGACCTGCTTGCCCATTCCGCCGAGATCCTGATAATACGGGGGCAGTTCGAGAGTGAAGGTCTTCGCCTGCTCGAGTTTGCCTTCGGCGCGGTTGAACGGCCAAAACGTCACCACGCCGCGGTACTCCTCCTTGTATTTGTCGAGCGGCACGAATTTCGTGTACGGCAGCGGAGTGCCGAACTGAGAGCCCTCCACGTAGTACTCGGAGTTCTCGGTGAGCTTGGCGCCGCAGTGGCTGGTGGCGATGAGCGGGTTCTTGACGATCTGCACGACGTGGAAGTCGTGAAGGTCGACGACGCCGATGCGGGCGCTGGCTTTGTCGTTGGCGAAAAGGAACTGGCCGTCGTACATGCCCTTGGTCAGCGAGAGCGCCGGATGGTGGACGTCGCCCCAGGTCTGCGTCATGCCGGCGGCTTTGCCCTGGGCAAAGAGCTTCTTCGACTCATCGTCGCCTTGCCCATAGCCCTGCCAGGGGTCAGGCGCGAAGATGGCGATGTTCTTCATGAGCCGCATCGAAGGCACGCCGAAAACCTCTATGTTGCCCGCCTGTCCCCCGGAGGCGAACATGTAATACTCATCGTAGCTGCCGGGCGGGACGAAGGTCTTCAGCGCCGCCTCGACGTCGTCGGGAGAAAGCTCCCGAGCCTTGATGATCGCCTCGAGGCTCGACCCGAGCCCGCCGCTCATTTGGGCGAATATCTTGCCGGATCCCAGCTGAGCGACCGCGAACAGGGCCAACCCCGCGGCCGTCGTGTACAAGGCGAATTTGATCTTCTTGTTCATGGATTGATTCCTCTTTTGACTACTTGGCCGCGTCCGGGAAAACCGTCTTGAAGCTGTCCGGATAGTGCTCCTTGAACTCGTGGAGCAGCTTGGCGCGATGCTCGCGCCACTCCTTGGCGTTGGCGCCCGTCTTCCGTATTTTCGAGTCGAAGACAAGGAACTCGAAGATCTGCTTGCCGTCCTTGCCGACCGGGCAGCCCGGCTTGCTCATCATGCGCTTGACGTAGCGGTTCCAGATCCCGGCCTCCGGCTTGACCAGCTTCTCATCCTTGAACAGATCGGGATCCTCGGTTTTCGCCTTCTTGATCTCGTCCTCGCTCAGTTCCAGGAACTGGGAATTGATCGGCCGCGCGATGGTGTGGCAGGCCGCGCATTTGAAGGCGAAGACCTTGTAGGACTGCCTCATTTCCTTGGGGTAGGCCGAGACGTCGATCTCGGCGGGGCCCAGGTCATTGGGATAGAAGCCCGTGGCGGCCGTGCCGGACTTAGGCTCCGCCTCGGCGGCCGGCTTGGCGGTTTCCTCTCCGCGGACCGAGGCGGCCCCGAACGTTCCGACCGCCAAGCAGGCGGCGACGACGAATTCCATTTTCATCTACTTGTCCCCCATTCGATTTCTCGCGCTGCTAAACGGACATTCGCCTGCGTTTATCCGCTTTGAACCCAAATAAAACGATCCGCAAAAAATCACTTGAGCGCCTTCGCATCGCTCGCGTCGCCGACGGCGTCCAGCAGCGTCGTTTTCCGCAGCTTCTCCGTCATCAGCCTTTCCCAGACGACGACCGACTCGTGCAGAACGCAAGGCTTGTCGGTCGAACAGGCCCCCGGCCTCAAAAGGCAGTGGCTCTGCTCCGGAAAGTGATCCTGAACGGCCTCGATGATATCCATGAGGCGAATCTTGCCCGCCGGGCGGGACAAAGCGTAGCCGCCCCCCC
Source organism: Elusimicrobiota bacterium (assembly GCA_028714015.1). Taxonomy (GTDB): domain Bacteria; phylum Elusimicrobiota; class Elusimicrobia; order UBA1565; family UBA9628; genus GWA2-66-18. The sequence goes on from JAQTNG010000258.1 coordinate 2,250, forward strand.
GCCCTTTGCGCGACTCGAGCAGGCCGGCCCGCGTCAGGTCCTGGAAGATCTTGGCGAGGAAGTTCTTCGGGAGCTTGCCGGCCTTGGCGACGTCTTCCAGCAGGCAGTATTGAGAGGGGCGCTGCTGAGCGAGCAGGACCATGCCCTGCACGGCGTAGCGCGTGCCGAGCGGAAGCCTCACTAAACGGACATTCGCCTGCATTTATCCTCTTTGAACCCAAAAAAAATGGCCAGCAAGGATAACCCTGCAACAAAACGGCCGCGGCGGCCGGGAGGGGCTTGCCTAGGGCGTCAGTGGTGGCCGTGCCCGCCGCAGCTGCAGCCGCCTTCCCGCGTCTTGTAGAAATAGACCTTCCAGTCATCCTCGGCGAGGCGCTCCGTCCACGCCTCGAAGCCCTTGGTCCGCAGGAGCTCGTACAGCGGCTTGGGATCGAAGATGGCGCGAATTACGAAGACGTCTCCGGGCCGGGCCAGCGCGGCGGCGGCCTTGATCTTGGGGAACGGCTCGTTGCCCGCCCGCAAATCCGCGCGGACGTCGACCTCGCTCACGGGAGCTTGCGCCGCCCACGCCGGCCGTTCCGCCTGCTGCGCCGCGGGCGAGACCGGCTTCGGGGCCGCCGCGACGCGCTTGATTTCCACGCTCCACGTCTCCGGGCCGCTCTCGAGCGGCGTCCATTCGAACTCCCCCCCGCGTTCGGCGCGGAACTCGTAGTAGAGGGGCTTGGGATCGTGATCGTTGACCAGCTTGAGCGCGCCGCCCACGGCCAGGGCTTCCCAAGCCGCGAAAATCTTCGGGTGCCGCTCGCGCGGCACCATGCCCCTGACATCCAGCACTGTTTCCTTGTTCATCCTTCCTCCGGCCCGTCGGTTCAGCGTCGCCGTCGCCGATAGGTTAACAGAAGGCGCGAAATGAAAACATGCGCCGGCGTAGGAATTGAAAAGAGCGTTCCCGCGGGAAGAGACGGGGCCCGAGCGATCTCAGCTCACCGTTTCGGCGCTGTAGCGCGCGATCAGGCCGGCGCGCACGGCGTAGCGGTAGGTGGCCGCGAAGACCCAGCACGCGAGCCCGACGTCGAGCGCCGCCAGCAAGGCCCCCGTTCCCAGCCCCTCCAACGACGCGGTCTTGCCGGCCGCGACGGCGCGCAGCGCCTCGAAGACGTAGGTCGGCGGCAGGGCGCTCGAGACGGCCTGCATCCAGCGCGGCAGGACCGAGACCGGGTAGAAGACGCCGGCGAACGGCGCGACCATGGCCGGGATCGGCCAGATGAACCACTCCGCCGCCGGGCCCAGCCTCAGCACGATCGCCGAGCCGAGTATGCCGAGCGCGATGCCGAAGACGAACAGCACGAGCAGGAAGGGAGCGGCGATCAGGCCGTAGGCGAGGAACGAAAGACCGAAGACGAGCTTGGCGAGCGCCAGCATGACCGCCAGGCCCACCGCGCTCGTCGCCACGCTCGAGACGACGAGCCCGCCCAGATACTCCGATATCCTCAGGGGCGTCGCGAAGAGGTTGAGGAAGTTTCGCGACCAGACGTCCTCGAAGAAGGCCATCGTCACGCCCTGCATGACGCGCGTGAAGAAGTCCCACAGCAGGACGGCGCCGAGCAAAGTCGCCGTGAAGTCGAAGCCCGCAGACGCCACGGAGTTGAGGTATCTCGTCAGGAAACCCCAGAGCAGCATGTCGACGGCGACCCAGGCGAAGAGAGGCAGGACGCGCGAGACGCTGCCCCGGATCAGGTAGAACTGCCTCAGAGCGACCGCCGCCAGCCGTTCGAGCCTCACGGCGCCCCCCCGTGAGATTCCAGCGAGAGCGGCTCGCGCGCGACGGCGATGAAGAGGTCCTCGAGCGTCTTCTTTCCGTGCCGGGCGGGAAGCGTTTTGGGGTCGCCCTCGAGCAGGATGCGGCCGCGCGAGAGGAATAGCACCCGGTCGCAGACGGCCTCGACCTCGCTCATGTTGTGCGAGGCCCAGAGCACGGCGCAGGACTCCTGCGCGGCGTAGGCTCGGATCTTCGCGCGTATGTCGCGCGCTATGGCCGGGTCGAGGGAGGCCGTGGGCTCGTCGAGCAGCAGCAAGGTCGGCCGGTTGATCAGGGCCTTGGCCAGGCACAGGCGCGTCTGCTCGCCCGACGACAGGAGGCCGGCCTTGACGCGCCGGAAGCGCCCGAGATCGAACTGCTCGAGGAGCTCGCCGATGCGCGCCGTGAGCCCGCGCACGCCGTAGATCATTCCGAAGACGCGCAGGTTCTCCTCGATCGTCAGGTTGCCGGGCAGCGGGGCGTAGACGGCGGCGAAATTCGTGCGCTCGAGCGCTTCGGCGCGGCGGCGCAGAACGTCGCGGCCCTCGATCTCGATTGCGCCCGAGGTGGGCTCGAGCACGCCGAGTATCATGCTGATCGTCGTCGTCTTGCCCGCGCCGTTGGGACCGAGCAGGCCCGCGATCCGGCCGGCGTCGAGCTCGAACGAGATGCCGTCGACGGCCGGGCGGCCGCCGTAGTCCTTGCGCAGGTCCCGGACGCGAAGGGTCTTCACGCGCAGATCGTAGCTTTTTGACGGCGAAGCGATATAATCGGGGCATGAAACGAGGACTCCTCTACCTGTCGCGGCGGGACGTCGAGCGCGTGGGCCTGCCGATGCGCTCCATCATCGACGCGCTGGAGCGGATGTTCAAGCTCAAGGGCCGGGGGCGGGTGGAGATGCCGCCCAAGCCGGGCATTCATCCTCGCCCCGACGCGTTCATACACGCCATGCCGGCCTACATACCGGCGATGAAGTCGGCGGGCATCAAGTGGGTGTCGGGCTACCCGCAGAACCAGAAGCGCGGCCTGCCCTACATCAACGGCCTGCTGATCCTGAACGACCCGGACACGGGCATCCCTCTGTGCGTGATGGACTGCACCTGGATCACGGCCCAGCGCACCGGCGCGGCCACGGCCGTGGCGGCGAGGTATCTGGCCCGGCCGGAGAGCGCGTCGGTGGGCATACTCGCCTGCGGCGTGCAGGGGCGCAGCAATTTAGAGGCGCTGGCCTGCCTGTTCAAGATTCAGAAGGTGGCGGCCTACGACCTCCGTCCGGGTCTGGCCGCGCGCTACGCCTCGGAGATGGGTTCGCGGCTCGGCCTGGAGATCGAAGCGGTGGACCGGCCCGAGAGGGCGGTTCGGGGCATGGATATCATCGTGACCAGCGGCCCCATCCTCAAGAAGCCCCACCCCGTCATCGAGCCGGAGTGGGTGTCCCCGGGCGCCTTCGCCAGCCCCGTCGACTTCGACAGCTACTGGACGCCCGCGGCCCTGCGCCAGTTCGACCTTCTCGCCACCGACGACAAGGCTCAGTTCGGCTATTAC
>JAQTNG010000259.1 GCA_028714015.1 Elusimicrobiota bacterium
GGGGACGGGGGGGGGTCGGGCCATCGTCGCGCGCGTCGTCGAGCGTCAGGGGGGGCGGGTCTGGGCGCGGGGCGAGCTCGATCGCGGAGCGGAGTTCTTATTCACTTTGGGCGGGAGGAAGTCATGAAGCAGCATGCGATCGAGATCCTGCTGGTCGAGGACAACCCGCAGGACGAGGAGCTGACCCTCCGCGCGCTGCGCAAGCATCACGTCGCCAACGACATACGGGTCGCCCACGACGGCCAGGAGGCCCTGGATTACCTCTTCGGCGGCGGGGCCGACGAGCCCAGAGACGAGGGCTGCTACCCCAGGCTGATCCTCCTCGACCTCAAGCTGCCGAGGGTGGACGGAAAGGAGGTCCTGAGGCGCATCAAGTCGGACCCGAGGACGAGGGCGATTCCCGTCGTGATGCTCACCTCCTCGCGCGAGGAGAGAGACCTCGCCGAGAGCTATCACCTGGGAGTCAACAGCTACGTCGTCAAGCCCGTCAATTTCGAGGGGTTCGCCGAGGCCGTCCGGCAGGTGGGCCTCTATTGGCTTCTGCTCAACGAGCTTCCCTCGCCCGGGGTGCTTCATGAATCAAAATGAGCGGCTCAGCGTCCTCATTTTGGAGGACGACCCGCAGGACGCGGAGCTGGAGCTCCACGAGCTGAAGCGGGCCGGCTTTCCGGTCGCCCCCCGGATCGTGTCGTCCGAGGCCGACTACGTCGCCGCCCTCAAGCCGGAGGTGGGCCTGATCCTCTCCGACTTCAGGCTCCCGCAGTTCGACGGCATGCGCGCCCTCCAGCTGTTGAAGGAGCGGGGCCTCGACATCCCCTTCATCCTCGTCTCGGGCGCCATCGGCGAGGAGCAGGCCGTCGCGGTGATGCTCCAGGGGGCCTTCGCCTACGTGATGAAGTCCCGCCTGGTGAGCCTCGGGCCGATCGTCTCCCGCGCCCTCAATGAAGCGGCGATGCGCCGCGAGAAGATCGCCGCGCAGGAGGAATTGCGGAAGTCCGAGAGCCGCTACCGGCGCCTCTTCGAGTCGTCCTCCGACGGCATCCTCATACTCGATGCCGCGACCGGCGCGGTCCTCGACGCCAATCCCTCCTTCCTGGCCCTGCTCGGCTACGGGCTGGACGAGATCCGCGGCCGCGCGCTGTGGGAGCTCGACGCGTTCAAGGGCCTGGAGGCCGCCAAGGTGGACTTGCGGAACCTGCTGACGCTTCCCCGCGTCCGTCACGACGATCTGCCGCTGACCGCGAAGGACGGAAGCCGCCGTGACGTGGAGTTCTCCGGCAACGCCTGCGCCGCCGACGGCGGCAAGGTGATCCAGTGCGGCGTCCGCGACATCAGCGAGCGCAAGCGCCTCCAGGCGCAGCTCTTCCAGGCGCAGAAGATGGAAACCGTCGGCATGCTCGCCGGCGGTATCGCCCACGACTTCAACAACATCCTGATGGCGATCATGGGCAGCTGCGACTTCCTGCGGGCGGGCTTCACCAGGACGGACCCCCGCCGCGGGGACGTCGCGGACATCGAGGCCTCGGCCGAGCGCGCCGCGGCGTTGACGCGCCAACTGCTTCTCTTCAGCCGCAAGCTGGCGGCCCAGCCGGTGGCCCTCGACCTCAACGAGCTGATCCGCAACCTTCAGAAGATGCTGCGCCGCCTCATCGGCGAGGACATCGAGCTGGTGAGCTCGCTCTGCCCCGAACCGGTCATCGTGCGGGTGGACCCCGGCCAGATGGAGCAGGTGATCATGAATCTGAGCGTGAACGCCCGCGAGGCCATGCCGAAGGGAGGGAGGCTCATCTTGAAGACGGAGGTCTTGAAGGGGGGCGCGGGCTGCCTGCCCCGGTGCCGGCCGGCCGGGACGCCGGACTGCGTGAGCCTGGAGGTCACGGACACGGGCTGCGGCATGCCGCCCGAGGTTCTCGCCCACCTCTTCGAGCCCTTCTTCACGACCCGGCCGGTGGGCAAGGGAACGGGCCTGGGCTTGTCGACGGTCTACGGCATCGTCTCTCATGCGGAGGGCGACGTCGCCGCGCGCAGCGTCTTAGGCCAGGGAAGCACCTTCACCCTCTGCCTGCCGATGGCCGGGGCGGCGCCGCTGCCCGGCACGGGGGGCGGCGAGACCGCCGGCGCGGCCGGGGGCCGGGAGACCATCCTCCTCGTGGAGGATGACGAGCCGCTCCTGCGCATCAACGAGAGGATTCTCCGGGAGCGGGGCTACCGCGTCCTCTCCGCCCACGGCGGAGAGGACGCGCTCGTTTTGCTGCGGGACGCGAGCAATCCCGTTTCCCTGCTTCTGACCGACGTCGTGATGCCCGGCCTCGGCGGCGGCGAGCTCGCGCAGAAGGCCGTCCAGCTGCGTCCGGACCTCAAAGTGGCCTTCATCACCGGCTATATCGACGACCGCCGGAGCGGTGAACTAAAGGCCCTGAAGGGCGAGATCCTGCAGAAGCCGGTCGCGCCCAACGTTCTCGCCTTGCGGGTGAGGGAGATACTGGACCGGAAGAGCGTCGCGGCGGGTTCCAAGTGAGCCGGAAAATAATCCGCCGGATTTTAATGATTCGATTCCCGCGCGTTCTCCGGGCGGCGGCGTTCCTCGCGGGCGTGCTGGTCCTGAGCGCGGCCTGCGGACGCAACGAGGACGCCGGCTACACACCGCGCTACTCACCGAGCGCCGCCCCGCGTACGGAGGGCGCGCCGCGGGTTCTCATCTTCGGCGTGCACCCGCTGCATAATCCGGAACGCCTCAACGCGGACTACGATCCCATCGTCGACTACGTCAACCGCCGCCTCGGCGGCGCCGCCGTCGTCCGGCTGGAGGCGTCCCGCTCCTACGAGGAGTTCGACAAGAAGCTCTACGCCCGCCGCTTCGACTTCGCCCTCCCCAACCCGTACCAGACCGTGAACGCGTTGCGTCACGGCTACCGCGTCTTCGGCAAGATGGGAGACGACGGGTCGTTTCGCGGCATCATCCTCGTGAGGAAGGACGGCGGGATCGCGAAGGTCTCGGACCTGAAGGGGAAGACGGTCTCGTTCCCCGCGCCGACCGCGCTGGCGGCGACGATGATGCCGCTGTACTACCTCCACACCCACGGGCTGGACGCGAGGCGCGACATACGCCGCCTCTTCTCCGGCTCACAGGAATCGTCCATGATGAACGTCTACCTCCGCAAGAGCGCGGCGGGGGCGACCTGGCCGCCGCCCTGGGAGGCCTTTCAGAAGTCGAACCCCGGGTTCGCCCGGGAGCTCGTCGTGCGCTGGGAGACCCCGCCCCTCGTCAACAACGCTCTCGTCGCGCGCGACGACGTCCCGGAGGCGCTCGTCGACGCCTTCGCCCAAGCGCTCTTCGGCCTCCACGCGGACGCGGAAGGCCGGCGACTGCTCGCCGCGCTGCCGCTCACGCGCTTCGAGCCGGCGGGGGAGGAGACCTACGCTCCGGTCGTCGCTTTCCTGCGGAGGTATGAGAGCATCCTCGGTGCGGAGGCGCAGAGGTGATTTTGATGGAGGCGGCCCTGCGGAGGATGCGGTCGCTCTGGCCTTCTCAGTTCCGCCATCAGATCATCGTCGGGACGGCTCTCGTCCAGCTCCTGCTTCTGACCGTGATCGTCTTCGCTCTCGTGGGGCGTCAGGGGGACTTTTTGTCCCGGCAGAGCCTCGAGCAGACGCAAGGTCTGGCGCAGACGCTGGCCCTCAACTCGAGTTCCTGGGTCCTGGCCAACGACGTCGTGGGGCTCGCGGAGATCGTCGCCTCCGTCGCGCGCTTCCCCGATCTGCGCTACGCGATGATCACCGACCGGGACGGCAAGGTGCTGGCGCATACGGATTCTTCCCAGGTGGGGCTCTTCGCGAGCGACGCGCAGAGCCGCTCGCTGCTGTCCGGCGAAACGGGCTTGCGCGTGCTCCACTCCGGCGGGGATTCCGTGGACGTCGCCGCGCCGGTTCTGAGCGCCGCGGGGGAGTGCATCGGCTGGGCGCGCGTCGGCCAGGGGCGCAAGCGGATCGCCGCGAACCTCTCCGCGGCCCAGTGGAGCGGCGTCGTGTCCACTTTGCTGGCCACTCTCATCGGATCGGTCTTCGCGATGATGGTCGGCTCGCGGCTGGCGGCGGGTTTCGAACGCCTGCTTTCCTTCGCCGGGGAGATCCGCGACGGCCGGCGCGACCTGCGCATGCGCATCGACGGCGACGACGAGATCTCGCGGCTGGGTGCGGGGATCAACGCGATGCTCGACGCCCTCCTGCAGCGCGAGCGCGAGATCGTCCGGCTCAAGGAATACGCCGAGAACCTCATACAGACCGCGAACGTCATCTTCGTCCAGCTCGACGAGCGCGGCTGCGTCCGGCGGCTCAACGCGGAGGCCGAGAAGGTCCTCGGCTGCCGGCAGTCCGAGCTGGCGGGCAAGAACTGGATCGAAACGATCATACCCGCGGAGGAGTATCCCCGGGTCTGGGAGGAGTTCCAGCGCCTTTTGCGCGCGGGCGAGGTCGCGAAGGTCTTTGAGAACCCCATCCTGACCCGTTCCGGTGAGGAGCGCCGCATCGTGTGGCAGAACAGCATTCTACAGGAGGGGGGCCGGTGCGTCGGGATGATTTCCTTCGGTATCGACATCACCGAGCGCAAGAAGGAGGAGGCGAAGATCCGGGCGAGCGAGGCGATGCTCGACTTCGCCCTGCGGGCGAGCGGCATCGGCGCGTGGGAAATGGATCTGACGGACCACACCGCGCATCGCACGCTAAGCCATGACCGCATCTTCGGTTATGATTCGCTCCTGCCGAGCTGGACATACGAGATGTTCCTCGAACACATCCTCCCTGAGGATCGCCCGGAGGTGGATCGTAAATTCCATGCGGCGACATCGACCGGTTCAGATTGGAGCTTTGAATGCCGCATACGCCGCGTCGATGGAGAGGTGCGGTGGATTTTTGCCGCAGGCGCTAATCCCGGCGGGTCGACGCGGATGGTGGGGATCGTCCAGGACATCACCGAGCGCAAGCGGGCGGAGGAGGCTTTGCATGCGAACGAGGAAAAATATCGCTTACTGATTGCGACGATGGCCGAAGGCGTGACGCTGCAGGACGCGGACTCGTCAATCCTTGCATTCAACAAGAGTGCGGAACGCATACTCGGCCTCACATCCGACCAACTAATCGGTAGAACCTCGTTCGACCCCCGTTGGCGTTCGATTCACGCGGACGGGTCACCGTTTCCGGGTGAGACGCATCCGGTCCCGGGAGCGCTGAGAACTGGATTGCCGCAATCTGACGTCATCATGGGCATCCATAAGCCGGACGGGACGTTGACCTGGATTTCGACCAACGTCCGACCCATCTTCAAAGAGGGGGAAACAACACCCTACCGCGCGGTCGCCACGATGCGCGACATCACCGAGCTCAAGCGGGCCGAAGACGAGATCCGGCACCTCAACGTCGACCTGGAGGAGCGGGTCCGGGTGCGCACGGCCCAGCTCGAGGCCGCCAACAAGGAGCTGGAGGCGTTCGCCTACTCCGTCTCGCACGACCTGCGCGCCCCGCTGCGCGCGATGGACGGCTTCTCCCAGATAC
>JAQTNG010000260.1 GCA_028714015.1 Elusimicrobiota bacterium
GGATTTAAACCCAATTGGGAGTTCGGGGTCAGAACGGCGCTTGCCGACGGCAGCGCCATCTCCAATCGAACGGGGGCCGCGCCGCTCGAAGTTCCGGCGGCCGTGCCGGCCGCCGTTCTCATTTGAGCGATGGCCTCGTAAACGCTCAACCCGGGGGCGGTTTGGATCAAGACGAACGAAAGAAAAGAGGCGATGAAACGGCAAAACATGGAGCGATTGAAGTTGGCCATGGGCCGATTCTACCCCGTAACCTTTGGAATCCGTACGGGTCCGTAGGCCCAAGCGGCCCGTAGGTATTTGTCCTAGATATTTATGGGCCCCGGATGGGACCCCGCCTCTCTGGACTTGGCGGAGGGAAGATTCATAAGATGTTTCTCGACGGAGGAGGCCCGAAGGCGGCGATATAAGCTGCCCCGGTATAATCCGTCGTTAAGCTAAATTCAAATGGAGGGAAGATGACCCCCCGAAGCCATGGGGCCGTACACTCAATGACCGCCAAGAAGCCGTCACGCTCCGCCGCCCCCGCCCGCCCCAAGATCTCCGATTACTACGGCTGCAACGTGTTCGGGCTCGAGACGATGAAGCTTCTCCTGGCGAAGGAGACCTTCCGCAAGGTTCAGGATGCCGCCGCCAAGGGCGAGCGCCTCGACCTCGACAGCGCCAACGCCGTCGCCTCCGCCATGAAGACCTGGGCGATCCAGAAGGGCGCCACGCACTATTGCCATTGGTTCCAGCCGCTGACCGGCGCCACCGCCGAGAAGCACGACGCCTTCATCGATCCGACCGGCCCGGGCAAGGTTCTGGAGACCTTCACCGGAGCGATGCTCACCCAGGCCGAGCCGGACGCGTCCTCGTTCCCGTCGGGCGGCCTGCGCGTGACGTTCGAGGCGCGCGGCTACACGGCGTGGGATCCGACTTCGCCCGCGTTCATCTTCGAGGGAGAGACCGGGTCGACCTTGTGCATCCCGACCTGCTTCGTCTCGTACACCGGACACGCCCTGGACACGAAGACCCCGCTGCTGCGCTCGATCACCGCGCTCAACAACGCGGCGCTCGGCGTCCTGTCGCTGTTCTCGAGCGACGCGAAGAAGGTGGTCGCCACGCTCGGCGCCGAGCAGGAGTACTTCCTGATCGACAAGGAGTACTTCGACGCGCGCCCCGACCTCCTGCTCGCGGGCCGCACGCTGTTCGGGGCCGCCTCCCCGAAGGGCCAGCAGCTCGAGGACCATTACTTCGGCGCGATCAAGGATCGCGTGCTCTCCTTCATGGTGGACTTCGAGAGCGAGTGCTTTAAGCTGGGAATACCGCTCAAGACGCGCCACAACGAGGTCGCCCCCCATCAGTTCGAGTGCGCTCCCGTCTATGAGGAAGCCAACGTCGCCGTCGACCACAACCAGCTCGTCATGGACATCATGAAGCGGGTCGCGGAACGCCACGGCCTCGCGGCGCTGACCTATGAGAAGCCCTTCGCGGGCGTCAACGGCTCGGGCAAGCACAACAACTGGTCGCTCGGCACGGACACCGGCAAGAATCTCCTCTCGCCGGGCGCGACGCCGCACGAGAACCTCCAGTTCCTGACCATACTCGTGTCGATCATCAAGGCGGTTCACACGCACGGCCTGCTGCTGCGCGCGGCGATCGCTTCTTCCGGAAACGATCACCGCCTCGGCGCGAACGAGGCGCCTCCGGCGATCATGTCGATCTTCCTGGGCGCCCAGCTCACCGGGGTCCTCAACGACCTCGAGAAGGGAGTCACGACGAAGGGGACCGACCCGCAATGGATCTCGCTCGGCATCGACCAGATCCCGGCCGTGATCAAGGACAATACCGACCGCAACCGCACCTCGCCCTTCGCCTTCACCGGCAACAAGTTCGAGTTCCGCGCGGTCGGCGCGTCCGCGAACAACGCGATCCCGATGTCGACGCTCAACACCATCGTCGCGGGCCAGCTCATCGCGACCAAGAAGGACATCGACGCGGCGCTCAAGAAGGGCAAGCCCCTGAAGGAAGCCGTGGTCGGCGTCCTGCGCCAGTACTACGCGGAGTCGAAGGCCGTCTGCTTCGAGGGCAACAACTACTCGGAAGAGTGGGTCGTCGAGGCCAAGAAGCGCGGCCTGCCCAACGAGAAGACCACGCCCGCGGCCCTCAAGGGCTTCGCGCTCAAGAAGTCGATCGCCCTGTTCGCCCGGCTCGGCGTGCTCACCGAGCAGGAGGCGCTGTCGCGCTATCACATCCTCATGGAGAAGTACGCCAAGGACATCGACATCGAGGCCAAGCTCATGCTCGAGATGACGAGCACCTTGTTCGTCCCGTCCGCGATCGAGTACCAGAACGAGCTGTCGAAGACGCTCGCCTCTCTCTCGGCCAACGGCGTCAACGCTCCGGCCCAGGCGTCGCTGCTGCGCTCGATCTGCGAGAAAGTGGAGCGAGCGCTCGTCGCCGTCGAGGAGTTGAAGATCGTCCTCGGCAAGGCCGAGTCCGAGTCCGACGCCGAGGACAAGGCCTTCGCGTACTGCGACAAGGTCAAGCCCTGCTTCGACAAGATCCGCGTCGAGATCGACGGGCTCGAGCTTCTGATGCCGGCCGCTTCGTGGCCGCTTCCGAAGTACCGCGAAATGCTGTTCCTGATGTAAGGGGATTTATGGCCACGAAAGACGAGGTGTTGAAGGCGCTGTCGACGTGCATCGAGCCGGAGCTTCACAAGGACATCGTGACGCTCGGCATGGTGCAGAACCTCGTCGTGGAGGCCGGCGTGGTCACCTTTGATTACGTGTTGACCACGCCGGCCTGTCCTCTTAAAGGAATGATGCAGCTCGAGGCCGAAGAGGCGATCAAGAAGGTCGCGGGCGTCAAATCGGTCAAGATCAACATGACCGCGTCCGTCAAGAAGGACGCGCGGCTCGAGAACATCCTGCCGCCGGGCATCAAGAACCTCATCGCCGTCGCCGCCGGCAAGGGCGGCGTGGGCAAGTCCACCGTCGCCTCGAACCTCGCCGTCTCGCTCGCCCTCGACGGCGCGCGCGTCGGCCTCATGGACGCCGACATCTACGGCCCGAACCAGCCGCAGATGATGGGCGTCTCCGGCTACAAGCCGATGGCCGACGCCGACAACAAGATCCAGCCCGCCGAGAACTACGGCGTGAAGGTCATGTCCATGGGCTTTCTCATGGACCCCGACGCCCCCGTGATCTGGCGCGGCCCGATGCTGCACGGCGCCATCACCCAGTTCCTGAAGGACGTGAAGTGGGGCGAGCTCGACTACCTCATCCTCGACCTCCCGCCGGGCACCGGCGACGTCCAGCTGACCTTGTGCCAGACCGTGCCGATCGCGGGCTCGGTGATCGTGACGACGCCCCAGTCCATCGCGCTCTCCGACGTGCGCAAGGCCGTCGCGATGTTCAAGAAGCTCAACGTGCCCATACTCGGCGCCATCGAGAACATGTCCGGCTTCGTTTGCCCTCATTGCTCGAAGGAGAGCAAGATCTTCGCGGAAGGCAGCGCAGCGGCCCTCAAGAAGAACTGGGGGATTGACCTTCTGGGCGCCATTCCTTTAGACCCGAAAATCGGCCAGGCCTCCGAGGACGGCAAGCCCATCGTCCTGTCGCACCCCGACTCCGCGCCGGCCAAGGCCCTGCGCGAAGCCGCCCGCAAGGTCGCCGCCCAGGTCAGCATCCGCAACGCGACCGTCAAGCCGCTCGAAATCAAGCTCGTCAAAGCTTAATTTGGGGTCAGGCTTTCCGATCTTGCAATTCTCCGAGAATTGCAAGATCGGAAAGCCTGACCCCTTAAACCAGGAGACAACATGACCACCGCCACCGCCGCGCCCGAAACGACGCCGATCAAGGTCGGAGCCGTTGCCCCTGACTTCAAGTTGCCCGATTCCGAGAAGAAGGAGTGGACGCTGTCCGAGTTCAAGGGCAAGAAGCCCGTCGCCCTGTTCTTCTACCCGCTCGATTTCTCCCCGACCTGCTCCAAGGAGAACGCGTGCTTCTCCCAGGACCTCTCGCGCTACGAGAAGTTCGCGCAGGTGTTCGGCATCTCCGTCGACTCCGTGTGGTCGCACAAGGCGTACAAGGCGCAGATGGGCCTGAAGCACACGCTCCTCGCCGACATGCACCGCTCCGCGATCAAGGCCTACGGCCTGTTCCACCCGGGCGGCAACATCTCCCAGCGCGCGACGGTTCTCGTCGGCAGCGACGGGAAGGTGGCCTTCGTGAAGGTCGAGGCCGACATCACCAAGGAGCGCGACTACAAGGAGCTCGAGGCCGAGCTCGCCAAGCTCAAGTAAGCTTCCTCACGCAAAAGAACGCGCCCCCGGTTGGATTCGCCTTCGGCGAATCCGCCGGGGGCGCTGCGTTTTACCTGGGCTTGTAGCCGGGAAGGCCCTTCGCGGCGGGATCGTGGACGATCTTCATCGCCTCGAGAACCGACTTCTCGAAGTCGGCGCGCGTCGGGTAGGTCTGGACGCGCTCGCGGAAGTACTGCGCCCACTTGAACTCCGCGAACGGAATGGAGGATTTGTCGTAGCCGCCGCGCTTTCGGACCTGCCAGGCGACGCTCCGGTAGGGGTCGTCGGCCAGGCTGCGCACGTCCTCGGGCAGGTGGTTCGGGTCGTGCGGCCCGACGCCGAACTGGTCGCGGTCGTAGAACAGGCCCATCGCGCGGGTCACCGCGTAGAACTGATCGCGGGGCAGGGCCTTGAGCCGGCCGTGCATCTCGTCGTCGAAATAGCGGTGCGTGTACACCTCGTCGAGATCGGCTTCCCAGGCGGCGCGCGCCTCGTGGTGATGGTCGACCGGGCGCTTGCGGCCCTTGTAGTCCTCGATGACGGGGACCGATCCGTCCTTCAGCCAGGCCTCTGTTTCCTTGCTCTTCATGTCGCGCAGGGCCCGCGCCTTTTCCTGAACCTCGAGCATGCCCGCGGGGATCTGCATCGGCTTGAGGTCGAGTATGCGCGTCTTCTTCGCCTCCGGGGCGGCGTTGAGGTGGTCGTCCTTGAGCTTCATCAGCGCGAGCGCTGCTGACTCGGACTTGGACTTGTCGCCGCCCGTGAGCTCGGAGACCAGGCGCGCGAACTCGGCGCCGCTCTTGGCCAGCGCGTCGGCGGCGCGGGGCGTGCCCGGCTTGGGGCGGTCGTCGGACGACGGCGCCGGAATCGGCGCCGCCGCCAGGGCCCGCGCGGGGGCGAGCGTGGGGACGGCGGCCGGGGCCGGGGCGGACGCGGCGAGCGCCGGCGCGAGGGTCGGGGCGGATGCCGCGGAGAGCGTGATCGCGCCCGGGGCGAGCGAGACCGGCGTGGGCGCGGCGAATGACGCCTCGAGCGCGGGCCCGGCGGGGCGCACGGCCGTCTGCGCGTGGACGGCGGACGACATCAGGGCGAGCGCCAGGGCGATTTTCATCAGGGTGATGATAGCGCGGTCCCCGCGGCCCGCGCGACGGAGGAAGGTCCTAGGCGGGCGGTGTTAAAGGCCCTACGCCGTCTTGGGCCCGCTGCGTTTAGACGGGGCTAGAGGCGGGCGGGCTGCTTCTTCGGGTGCGGCTGCCC
>JAQTNG010000261.1 GCA_028714015.1 Elusimicrobiota bacterium
CAGGCGGTCTTGAAGCGCAGCATGTTGTGCAGCTGCACGCTAGCGCCTCCCCGGGGTCTTGCCGCGGTGCTGGTAGGCGCCGGCATGAACGCGCGGCACAAGATCCTTCACCTGGGCGATGAAGTGCTCGTAGCAGTTCGGGCAGCCGAAGCGGCCCGTGCTCCGGAAGGTCGCAAACGAGATCCGGCAGACGGGGCAGCGCGATTGATGCGCGCGCGTGCGCAGCGCCTCGAGCGCCGCCATCATCGCGCCCTGCGCGGCCGCGGGCTCGAGGTGAGACGCGCAGGTCGAGCATAGCGCCGCCTTCGTGAAGTGGTTTCCCACCACCGACTGGATCAAGGTCGTCGCTTCCCGCGTTCCGCAGCCCTGGCAGACCATCGCTTTAATTATAAGATACTCGCCATGGACGCCGCCTCCGTCGTCATCTCGCGCTTCATCGACACCGACCCCCAGCAGGCGGCGCTCGCCCTCGAGGCCCTTCCTCCCCGGGGCGCCGCCTCGGTCGTGCGCGCCCTGGCGCCCGAGACGGCGGCGCGCCTGCTCGCGCGCGTGCACCCGCAGTCGGAGGCCGCGATCTACGAGCACCTGGTCCCCGAGCCCGCGGCGACTTTGCTCGGCCTCGCCGATGCCGACGACGCGGCCGACGCCTTCCGCGCGCTGACCGACGAGTCGCGCCGCGCCCTGCTCGCCTCGCTCACCCCGGAGCGCCGCCGCGAGCTCGAGGAGCGGCTTTCCTATCCCGACCACAGCGCGGGCCAGCTCATGCGCACCGACGTCGTCTCCTTCTCCAAGGACGCGCGCGTGCGCGACGTGGTCGCGCGCCTGAAGACGATCACGGCCACCAAGCACCCGCAGAGCTACGCCTACGTCGTCGACGATCACCGCCGCCTGCTCGGCGTGCTCAACATGCGCGACCTACTGCTCGCCGAGGACGACGCGCGCGTCGAGACCATCATGCGCACGGACGTGATCTCCGTGCCCGCGCACATCGACCGCGAGGAGCTGATCGCCGCGCCGAAGCTGAAGGGCTACCTCTCGATCCCCGTCGTGGACGCGCAGGGCCGCCTGCTCGGCGCCGTGCGCACCTCGGACCTTCTCGCCTCGAGCCAGGAGGAGGCGACCGAGGACCTTCAGCGCCTGTTCGGCGCGAGCGCCGACGAGCGCGCGTTCTCCCCGATCCTCTTCAAGGTGCGCCAGCGGCTTCCCTGGCTCACCGTCAATCTCGCCACCGCCTTCCTGGCCTCGGCCGTCGTCGCGCAGTTCCAGGGCCTGATCGGCAGGATCGCGGTGCTGGCCGTGTTCCTGCCCATCGTCGCCGGGCAGGGCGGCAACGCGGGCGTGCAGTCCCTCTCCGTCGTGCTCCGGGGGCTCGTCATCGGGGAGGTGCGCCTGCGCGACGCGATGCGGCTGACCTCGCTCGAGGTCGGCGTGGGCCTGATCAACGGCCTCGTCATCGGCGTCGTCACCGCGCTGGGCGCCTGGTTCTGGAACGGCAACCCGTGGATGGGCCTGGTGCTGGGCCTCGCGATGGTCGTCAACATGATCGGCGCCGGCCTCGCGGGCGCCGTCATCCCGCTCGGCATGAAGCGCCTCGGCTTCGACCCGGCGCAATCCTCGGGCATCTTCCTGACGACCGTCACCGACGTCGTCGGCTTCTTCGCCTTCCTCGGCTTCGCGACCATCTTCCAGGCGCACCTCCTCCCGAAATGATCCTTCCCGGCCTGAGCCGCCCCGTCGGCACGATCTGGTGCATCGGCCGCAACTACGCCGAGCACGCCAAGGAGCTGGGCAGCGAGGTCCCGTCCTCGCCCATCGTCTTCCTTAAGCCCGCGTCCTCTTTGCTCCTCGACGGCGGCGTCCTGCGCCTGCCCGCGGACAGCCGCCGCGTGGACCACGAGGTCGAGCTCGTCGTCGCCGCGGGCCTGAGCCTGATGATGGCCGTCGGCGTCGATTTCACCGCGCGCGACCTCCAGGAAGCGGACAAGAAGAAAGGCCTGCCCTGGACCTCGGCCAAGGGCCGTCCCGGCTTCGCCGCGGTCGGCAATTTCACGCCGCTGACCTTGCCGTCCGAGCTCGAGCTGTCCGTGGACGGCGTCGTTCGCCAGCGCGGCAGCACGAAGGACATGATCTTCTCCGTCGAGAAGCTGATCGAGCATCTCGACCGCACCTACGGCCTCAGCGAGGGCGACCTGATTTTCACGGGAACGCCGGCGGGGGTGGCCCCGGTCGCCCCGGGGGAGCGCGTGGAGGCGTCGATCAACGGGGGCGAGAGCCGTCTTCGCCTGACCGTCGCCGCCTAAGCACCAGCGGCACGATCAAGCCGCCCGCGGCCGCCAGCATCGCGCAGAGGAACGCGAAGAGCCCCCAGTACTTCGGGGAATGAAGCAGCAGGCCGAGCGGACCGTCGGGAGCCGATGCTCCGGAGAGGCCGCTTTTGCCGGCCGCTTCGCCGCCGTCGTTCGCGAGCGCGCCAACGCGGAGCACGGCCGCCTTGTACGCCTCGGTGAAGCGCCCGTCGAGCTCCGCGGCCGTTTTGAGATCCTCGAGCAGCTCGGCTTCCTTGCGGCCGAGGGCGCGTTTGGCCTCGGCGCGGGCGGCGTACGCCTCGCCGAGCCCCGGCTCCATCCGGATCGCGTCGTCCGCGTCCCCGAGAGCGCCCTCCGCGTCGCCCGCCTCCGCGCGCGCCTTGGAGCGCTGCACGCGCACTGCGGCATTCAGAGGGTCGGCGGTGATCGCCGCCTCGAAGAATTTGAGCGCCTCCTTCGGGTCGAGCTTGATCCGGCTCCAGCCCAGCGCGATCTGCTTGCGCGCCTCGAGCGAGCCGGCGCTCGTCATCTCGACGCCCGGGCCCCGGGGAGCGTCCGTCCGCGCGCCCGCCGCCTGGCCCGGCGCCGGCCGCCCGGCGGATTCGGCGCCGCCGCTTCCCGCCGCGCCGCCCGAGGGGGCCGAGGACGAAGCCTCGCCGCGGCCCTTGACCTGCATGTAAAGCGACAGTGCGTCCTTGTCGCGGGGATTGTCCTTGAGAATCCGCTCCGCCCGGTCGCGCGCGAGGTCGTATTGGCCGGTCTTGTAGTAGATCTCCGATCCGGTCATCAGCGCGTCGCGAATCATTTTCGGGTCGCCCGAGGCCTCGGCGAGCTTCAGGCCGCGTTCGGCAAAAGGAACCGCGCGCGGAGCTTCGGACACCGAGGCCAGGCTGCGGCTCACTTCCAGCTGCGTCTCGGTGTCTTTTGGCTCCGAGTTTGCGATTGATTCGATCTTGTCGACGGCGCCCGCCTTTTCTTGGCGGAGCCGAGTGGTCTCCTCTGGCGAAAGAGAAGGATTGTTCTTGAGGGAATCGTCAGCGGTTTTCGCAACGATCGTTGCATCCACCAAATCCCTGTTCCGTTTCCCCAACCCGATCGTTGGAAGAAGTAAGAGAATGAGAGTTAGGGTTTTCGTCCTCATGGCTGGAGTTGGGCCAACTCGATCTGTTTTAAATAGAGGTCGCGTTCGGAATTGAATACAGCTCGAATTTCCTTTGAATCGGGCATCAATGCCAACTGTTTTACGTGGCCGACGATTCCAGTCGCATGCATCGCTCCAAGAAGAGTTCCATCCAAAGACATTCGCATACGAAAGGCCTCGATCTCTTTTTGGCCGCTGGTCTCCTTTACGAGCATGGTGCCAAGATCGATTTCCTTTGGTCTCTGAACTCCCTTTGCGTCGATCTCATACGTAATGCATACCGAGTGCTCTTTGCCGTCTTTTGATTTATCATCGGCAATGCTCAGGCCCTTGGCCAGAACTTCGTCCGACCCATAACCAAGAGTCCGGCTACTTGGTGCCTTGATTGGCCAATCCGTCCCGTTCTTGAAGACGTATTCGACGACGGTCTTCCAGGTCCGGGCGGCCTGTTTCGCCGGCTTCTTTTTTTCCTTGGCGGAGGCGGGGGAACCGAAGGCGAGCAAGGCCGCCAGGATGACGAGAGTGAAGGTTCGGGGGGGCATCATCCTAGGATAGCGGGATCAGAGGTCGGGGGCAAGAGCGCGCATTCCGCCCCTCCCCGAGGATTGTATTAGGCTTCAATGCTCTGAGCGGCGCGTTGGGGGGCGGAGGGAAACATGTACGCATCCGATGGCGGAAAGTTGCATCAACCTGCCACTGTGGCAGTAAAAAATTAAATCCTGCGCGCGGCGGAGGAGGGGCTTCAGCGGCAGGTCGAGGGCCCGTCGAGGGCGATGGCCCGGCCGTCGGGGCCGGCGCCCGACTTGCGGAAGGTCAGCGCGATCGGGAAATGGTCCGACGCGCGCGTGCCGGCCTCGCGCTCGGCCATGACGACCTCGGCCTCGTTGACCGCGCCCGCGACGACGACCTCCTCGTCGAGGAAGCGGTCGCTGACGAGGAAGTGATCGTAGTTGTTGGCCGCGTCCTGGCGGCCGTGGCGCGAGGTCGGCTCGTCGACGAGGGCCGTAAATCCGGGGCCGAGGGCGTCCTCTATGGGCTCCCAGGAACGGTCGCCGGAGCGCGTGCTGAGCGCCTTGCCCCTGCCCGTGGCGAGGTTGAAGTCGCCGGCGATGACGAAATCCGGATCGGCGCCGGGCTTGGCCGCCTGCGCGCGGACCCACGCCATGATGAGCTTGAGCTCGTCGGCGGAGGCCGAGGCGTCGCCCTTCGCGTAGGTCAGGTGCACGCTGAGCAAGGTGAAATCGGCGTCGCCGACGGTGAGGTGCGCCATGTGCGGCGGATGCATGACGCCTTCGATGTTCAGGTTGCCCGAGCAGTCCACGCGCACCCCGGGGCCGGTGAATATCGCGTTGTTCATCGCGTCCGAGGTGTCCTCGAAGCTCATCGTCCAGCCGCGGCCTTCGCCGGGGAGCTGGCGAGAGAGCGTCTCCGCGCCCTTGTCGTTGGCGATCTCCTGCGCGGCGAGGATCATGGTCCCGGCCCCGGCCAGGGCGCGCCCGAGGCCGAGGCGCAGCGCGTCCTTCTTGGCCTTGGAGGCCTTCTTTCCGAGCGTCTGCACGTTCCAGGAAACCAGGCGGGCCATGTTCGCGCCGTCGCCGGCCGGAATCTGGGCCGGCGGCTTGCGGCCGCGGAAACGGTCCCAGAGATTGCGGAAGGTGTCGGTTATCTCGGAGGCCGGATCGACGGGGGCGGAGGCGGCGTATTGCGCCTGGGCGCAGAGGGAGGCGGCGACGAGGAGGACGGCGAGGGCGCGGGGCATGCCTGCATGCTAGCGCGGCCCGGGGCGCCGCCGCGCGGGACCTAAGGGGAGAAGGCCGCCCGTCATTCGGCCCAGTCCCGCGTGGGCCTAGGCGAGCTCGATGCCCACCGGGCAGTGGTCGGAGCCCATCGTTTCGGGCTGGATGAAGGCTTTTTTGAGGCGCGGCCGGAGGTTTTCGGAGATGAAGAAATAGTCGATGCGCCAGCCGACATTGCGGTCGCGCGCCCGGGACTGCTGATCCCACCACGAGTAATGCTCGGGGCCCTTCTCGAGCTCGCGGAAGGTGTCGATGAAGCCTTCGGCGAGCAGGCGGTCCATCCACTCGCACTCCTGGGGC
>JAQTNG010000262.1 GCA_028714015.1 Elusimicrobiota bacterium
GCCCTCCGCGAGGGCGCTATCCTTCCAATCGAGTTCCGCCATCTCGACGGCCGCGCGGAATGGGAAGACGAGGAAGGCGAGCGCCTGAAGGCCGAGAGCCTAACCGGCGGCGAGCAGGCGGCAGCCGCTCTCTTCACTGCCCTCAGGACTGACTTCGCGCTCGATCTTCTTGAGGAGGTCCTTGCCGATTGGAGGGCTCATCGCGCGGCCGTCTTCCCTGGGGCAAAGCTCCTTGTCGTCTCCCCGAGCATTGCCCTCGCCCGACTCTACCAGGACCACCTCGCGCGCCGGATGGTTGACTCCCTTGTCGCCACGAGCGACGACGGGCCCGCAGCCAAGGAGGCGATCGCCCGATTCAAGGGCCTCGCGCTCCCCTCGACCGATGTCCTTGTGACCTGCCAGCTCGCCTACGAGGGGCTTTCGGTGCCGGCCATTACCCACATCGCCTGCCTCACCCATATCCGCTCCATCCCCTGGCTTGAGCAGTGCTTCGCCCGCGGCAATCGCCGGGCGCCGGGGAAGGCCGGGGCCTGGGTCTGGGGCCCCGCGGATGCGCGCCTACGCGAGGCCATCGCCGCCATTGAAGCCGAGCAGGTCCAAGCCCTTGCGGACGCATCCGGGGGTCAGGAGGGAGGGGAAGGGGGCGAGGGATCGGGCGGCGGCCGGCGGCCGGGCATCACGCCGATCGGGAGCGCGGCCTACCGGGGAGACGCTGACCTCTTCGATGAGACGATCGCGCCCTTTCCCGAGACGCCGAAGCCCGACGGCGGCCTGGGCCCGAGCGCGGCCGAGACGCTCCTCCGCCGCCATATCCACGAGCACCTCGAGACCATCCTCGACCGCAAGCGACCGGGCTCGAAGGCGGCCTACCGGCGGATCCTCATGGCGAGGCTCAAGGAATTGGTCGGGGGGAAGGGTAGGGCGGAGTGCTCGACTGACGAGCTCACGCGGCAGTGGGCGTGGCTGAAGGAGAAGTATCCGGTATGAGGGGGCTAGTAGTTCGGAGGCGGCTGATAATCCGGGAATTCAGACCGGATGTCATCGAGCATGAGCTGCTTCAGCTCCTTCGTTCGATCGCGATTGTGCTTCTTCGCGACCTCGTCGAATTTCTCGACGAATGCGTCATCCGTCCTGAGCGTCACCATCTTTTCCACCTCCGCACTATACACCAACAAGCCTATGTATAGCAACAAGATACTACGCTATACCATGTATAGCAAGAACCAATATAAAAAATATCTAAAAGATTGACAAGAAAGATAGCGCTGAGATATAATGAAGCTATACAAGGAGGGCAAGCCAATGGCTACCAACCCCAAGACCCCCACCCCTGTCATCACCGCACGCGACCGCCTGATCGCCGCCTATAAGAGCCGCCGCCGCGAGTTCGACGAGCTCCTCGCGGCCGCAGACTACGATCACGCCGTCGCCTGGACCATGTTCGCGACCCGCGTCTGCCCCGAGCTCCCGCACTCCTACGTCCTCGACGCCGCGGACGACGCAAGGCTCGCGATCAAGTACGACGCCAGGGCACGGCAGAGGATCGCGACGAAGTTCTCGAGGGCGCGAGTATGAGCGACGCCGTCCATCCCACCATCGGCAACATGCTGAAGTCTATTTTCCGCATGCCCCCGGCGAAGGTCCAACCCTGCGACCACTGCGGGCCCGAGGTCTGCGAATTCTACCCCTGCGAGAACGTCGACCCCAGAACAGGGCCGGATGCGATGAAGGCGCCGGAGGGCGCGAAGGAGTAAGGCGATGGCGGAGGAGAGCGAAAAGCGCACGAGGATGAACTTCGGCATGAACGCGAAGGGACTCGTGCAAATGGACGTGACCGTCGAGTACGAGACGGTCGAGGAAACGGCCAAGGCCGCGCGGGCGGCGATCGCCGAGTACAAGGCAATCTGCATCGAGCAGAGCCTTAAGCTCGCAGACTCGTCCGCGTAAGAAGGATGAGGCGACCCCGGCGGCGAATCGTCCGCCCCCGGGGTCACCTCCTGCCCCTGCCGGGCGGGAGACGAGCACGAAGACGTCCAGACGTCGAGTGACCCGCCCGGCTTTTATTTCAGTTCAGGAGGATCAAGATGGATAGCAAGCAGGCCAAGGATTTCATCGCCCGCTACACGGGCCCCAATGTGCGCAGCTTCGTGAAGCCGTCACACCTGGAGGAGCTGTCGCCGCTCCTCCAGGTTCACATCGAGGCGATCGAGGTCCGCAAGGACGAGTTCCACGAGATGGAAGGGGGCAAGGCTTACATGCCCCGCAAGGAGACGCTCGACAAGTTTGCGGCGGCCGCCGGAGTATCGTACAACGAGGCCGCGGAATCGACGCGCAAGGAAGGCGAGGGATGTTACGTCGGGCGCTCGCAGGCGATGGTCATGGGTCCCGACGGCAAGATGATCTTCGGCAGCGCCTGCGAGTATGAGTTCGACATCGACACCAGGACCGAGGAAATGCAGCTCGACGGCAAGAAAGACTGGGCCGGTGTTCCCCAGGGAGGGCGTCCGAATATCCGGGAATACACGGAGAAGGAGCTCTCTCGTGAGCGGGTCAACTTCCGTAAGGTCGGGCGCCAGCGGGCGAACACGGGCGCGCGTAATCGCGCGACCGTTTCCATCCTCGGCATGCCCACGGGCATCCGCGGTCTTTTCGACAAGAACGACCCCCTGACCGCGACCCGGACCTTCCTATTCTCCCGCATCATCATCAACGCAAAGAACGAGCTCGTCATGAACAAGATGCTCGACGGCCTCGCCAGCAATACTGCGGCCCTGTACGGCCCCTCGGCCACGGCGCAGATCGCGGCGCCGGCCCATGCCCGCGCCCCTGATCCCGCCGATTACGCCCGCCCCGCCGAGGACCAGACGACGAGCGCGGGCGACGACGAACTCGACTTCGGCGGCGCGGCCCCGGCGGCGAAGGCCGACCAGGCCGAGGCCGCGCGGAACGCTCTGCGCGACTATATCAACTCAGGCGTGTTGTCGAAGCAGCAGATTGACGTCGTTCAGCCGGCCGTCGACAATCCCGCGACGCCCCTCGGGGGACCTGGCTCGCTCATGTACTACCTCGACCTCTGCAAGAAGCAGGAAGAGGCGCGGAAGCGAAGGGCATCATGAAGTTCCTCCATACGGCCGACCTTCATAAGAACCCCAAGCGCTACGCCGACCTCGAGCTCTCCCTCGACGTGATCGAGGAGACGGCCGAGCGCGAGCGCGTCGACGCGACCTTCCTCGCGGGGGACCTCTATGACGGAGCCGAGCAGAATTCCGAGCTAGGGCTGCACACGCCCTTCGCCCGCCGGATCCAGCGCCTCGGGAACATCGCGCCCGTAGCGATCGTCAAGGGGACGCCGACGCACGATATCCCCGGCTCGCTAGATATCTTCGAGGAGCTCGCCTGCGAGTTCGGCATCACGATCCTACAGCCGGGCGAGACCTACTTCCTCCACGAGGGCGGCATCAACCAGAAGCCCGAGGGCGCCAAGGCCATCCTCTTCGGCCTCGCCGAGCCCGGCCGCTCATGGGTAGCCGCGCGTACGGTCGACGGCAAGTCGAAGACGGCGGACGAGATCAACGCGGAGCTCCGCGCCCTCGTCGCCGGGCTCCTCCTTGGCTACGGCGCCAAGCGCCGCGAGTATCCCGATCTTCCCTGCGTCTTCATGTACCACGGCCAGGTCCGTGGCTGCCGGCTTTCCAACGGGACCACGCTCCCTGACGGCCCGGTCTCCGCGGACGACCTGCGCATGGTCGGCTTCGACTACGGCGCCCTGGGCGACATCCACGAACCGCAACAGATCCCCGGCCTCCCCGCCTACTACCCCGGCTCCGTATATACGGACTGGGGCGAGTACCACAAGGCGGGATGCAACCTCGTCGAGATCACGAAGGCGGGCGTAACCGGGGGCGGCGCGCTTTTTGATCTCGACGCCGGATTCAATGTTGCCGTCACCCGCATAGAATTCCCCCATCCGCAGCGCAAGAAGATCGAGCTGACTTCCGGGCTCCCCCTCGCCAAAGACTATGGGGATCGCCTCGTGTGGGTCGACCTGACCTGCACCCAGGAAGAGGCTGCCGACCTCGACGCCGAGGCCCTTCTCGCCGACATCTTGCAGGGCGGGGCGCTTCCAGGCTCTCGCGTGACGATCAACAAGATCCCGACCGAGACCGTCCGCGCGGGCGAGATCGTCAAGAAGGCGACGCTCGCCGAGAAAGTCGCGCTCCAAGGCGAGAATAGTAACACGCCCTACGCGCCTTCCGTCCTCGCCAAGGCCTCCGAGACCGAGGCGGCCGTCGGCTCCCTCTCCGCCCTCGCGGGCCCCGAGCGCCGTTTCCGCAACGTCTCGACGCGCCTGCGCGGTTCCCGGGGCTTCTGGAATAAGCAGAAAAAGGACGAGGTCTTCATCCCCTGGGCGGAGATCGGCGAGGGCGTTATCCCCTACGTCGGCCCGAACGGGAACGGCAAGACGACGTCCTACGACTTCGCGAAGCCCTGGGCCGTTCCAGTGTCGCGCCCCCCAAAGACCCTCAAGGCGCACTTCCGCCTCCGCGACTCCGCGATCGAGAACGTCTACCTCGAGGAGGCGTCGGGCACCTACTACCGGACGCTCATCAACATTGACGGCGCCAACAAGTCGGGGGATGCGAAGTACTACTTTTACCGCGGGCCCTCGGCCGATGGTCCCTGGACGCCCTACAGCGACGAAGCCTGCACGGGCAGGCAGGACGGCTTCTGCGCCGCGATCGACGAGGTCTTCGGCTCCATGACGATCTACATGCGCACGGCCTTCGCCGCGCAGACCCCGACCCCGGACTTTCCGGACATCGCGCGCGCAACCAAGGACGAGAAGAAGGCCCTGATCGGCGAGCTCGCCGGCAAGGACTATGCCCCGTACCGCGACTACGCGACCGGGAAGGCGAAGGCAGGCGAGACCGAGCTTATAACGCTGGACGCAACCATATCCGCCGCGGCGGACGTGGACGAGCTCATTGAGCGCCTCGAGGCCGAGAAGACCGAGGCGGAGGAGAAGGCCCGGGCGGGCGAGGGCGAGGCCGAACACGCCCAGAGCGCCGAGAAGACGCTGACCGCCGAGCGCGAGGCCCTGGCCCTGCGCGTCGCCGAGGCCGACCGGAAGGCCGAGCGCAGGCGCCAGCTCGAGGTCGAGATCGAGGAGACCTCCCAGGCTATCGCCGCGATCGAGGAGGAGGTCAAGGGTTTCTCCTTGGCCTCAGAGGGAAGGGCTGCGGCCGCCGAGGAACTGGAGAAGATCAAGGCCCTCGAAGCCCGGCGCGACGAGCTCCGGGCCCTGAAGGCGAAGCACGACGAGGCCGAGCGCGATACCGCCCAGACCTACCAGACCACGACCGCCGAGCTCCGGCGCCAGCAGGACCAGGCCCGGGCGGCTGTCGACAGCGCGCGCTCGCGGCTCGCCGCGGCTGAGAAGGCCGAGGAGGTCGCCCGGGCCCGGATCGACACCGAGGCCGAGGGCAAGCTCGAGGCGGCCCGAACCGCCTTCGCCGC
>JAQTNG010000263.1 GCA_028714015.1 Elusimicrobiota bacterium
CCGGCGAGGTCGAGGCTGTTCGGCCCGGAGGCGTTCAGGGGGTTGCGGTCGTTGAAGAGGAAGCCTTCGAGCTTCATGTTCCACCACGGAGGCTCGCCGCGGGCGGAAGCGCCCGTCAGGCCCGCGCCGTCGTCGTCGGGCAGGAGGCCGCTGCCGAGGCGGTAGCTCTTGCGGCCGAAGGTCGCTTCCCACTGGTAGCCGCAGAGCCGGTTCACCTTCAGGTAGGCGTTCTCGATGAACGGCGTCAGGTCCGAGCTCGGGTAGTAGCTCGCGACGCGGTCGAAGGGCGTGGCGACGGAGGAGGTCGAGCCGGACACGCCGATGGCGCGCAGGACGATGCCGAGGTCCATCGTGACGTCTTCCCCCCCGCGCGACTCGAGCGGGATCTTGCGCACCGCGACGCCCAGGCGCGCGTCGTTGGTGATGAACGAGTGCGAGTTCTTGTCGCTCGTGTTGTAGTTGAGGTTGGAGTAGGAGGCCGCCTTCATCTTGTAGGCGGCGGTCACGTCCAGGCTCGCCGCGTGAGCGGCGGAAAAGCCGGAGACGAGAAGAAAGGCGAGCGAAAGCAAAAGGCGCATCGAACGAAATCCTAGCAAAATCCTATCGGCGTATGAGTGCGAGGCGGTCGAGGGCGTGCCGCTCCCGGCAGGCTTCCTCGAGGCGCGTTTCGTCAAGGCCGCCTTTCAGCACCTCCAGGAGACGCCTCGCGTCCGCGTAGTCCTGTCCTCCCCCCGCCTCCAGCTTCATCGCGATCAGGTCCTCGGGGCTCACGACGGGGATCGAGATCCCTTCGACCGCGACGGCGACCGCCCGCGAAAGCGCCCCGCGGTCGGCGCGGCCCCGGACCGGAAGGAGATCGACCGGAAAATGATCCGCGGAGCGGGGAACGGCTCGAACCAGGCCCGGGACGGGATCGTCCTCGCCGCCCGCCAACCACTCGGCCTCATAGTCCTCGCCCAACGCGGCGATCAGC
Source organism: Elusimicrobiota bacterium (assembly GCA_028714015.1). Lineage (GTDB taxonomy): Bacteria > Elusimicrobiota > Elusimicrobia > UBA1565 > UBA9628 > GWA2-66-18. Next base: position 974 of record JAQTNG010000263.1, read on the forward strand.
TCCTTGCGCCGGGAGGCCGGGAGATCGACAAGGAGGTCGATGTCTTCCGATGTTCGAAGGTAGCCCCAGACGATGACGGCCCAGCCGCCGATAAGGGCGTGGGACAATTCCATGCCGCGAAGCACGGCCAGGACGCGTCCGATGTCTCGAAAGGGCGCGGATGCCGCGTCCCGGACGATCGATGCCTTGCCGCGCGAGGCGAGGCCCGCCGCGCGCAGCTTCCGGCCGGCGCCGGTCATCACGGCCGCGCGCTTGAGCCGCTGCGCGGGCGTGAGCGCGCGCCATGAGGCCGCGAGCGTTTCCCGCTTTTGACGTCTGACTCGCGACTCGGCCATCCGCTCAGTGTAACGCGAGAGCCCGCGGCTGTCAACGGAAAAAAAACCCCCCGGCCGTTTAGGCCGGGGGGTCTTTTACTTTCGTTCTAGATGATTCTTAGAACTTGATCGCAACGTCGCCGGCCAGCATGACGACCGGGTTGAGCGCCGCGTTGGCGCCCTTGACGTCCGCGATGTACGCGCCGGGCTTGAACGAGCCGGCCGTGGCCTTGAAGGACACGTTCTCCGAGTGCTTCCACTCGGCCGTGACATCGACTTCCGAGCCGATGTTGCGGGACGTCTTGGTGCCGGCGGCGTTCGGCGCGACGCGATGGAACGCGTAGCGGTAGAACTGCCCGCCGACCGTCAGCTTGTTGACCGCGCTGGGCGTGGCCTTGACGCCGAAGCCCCAGATGATGCGGTTGGACAGGCCGTTGGACGCGGCGCCGTTGGCGCCGTTGTACAACTGGATGGCCGCGCCGGTGTCGAAGCGACCGTAGATCCCGCCCGGGCGATAGTCGGAGTTGATCGCCTGGAAGGTGTTGTTGCCGTAGGAGTTGAAGTTGCTGTCTCCCGTGCCCATCCCGTACTCGCCCCAAGGATTGATCATGCCCGCGTCGGCCAAGTCGAGCTTGTAGCCCGCCTTGAGCTGGATCGCGTAACCCTTGTAGTTCGCGAACGTCGGGTCGGTCGCGGTCGCGGCCGGCCGGTTCTCACCGAAGTTCTTCGCGAGCTCGAGGCTGGCGGTCAGACCGCCCGTGGCGACCTTCGCCTTGAGGCCGGCGACCCACAGGTTGTCGTTCTTGCCGGCCTGAGATCCGAGCGCTCCGGTCGCGTGTCCGACGCGGTTGTAGACGTAGAGGCTCGGCTTGACCATCTCGGACATCTTGCACGAGACGACCACGCCGCGCAGGTCGGTCTGCGCGGGAGCGAGGTCGGTGACCAGGGTATCGACGGTCTTGCCGGCGATGCCGGTGACCGACATGTGCTCGCCGTTCCAGTCCGCCCGGAACATGTCGAGCGCGTCCACGCGCAGGCCGTAGTTGTCGCGCGGGCCGTAATAGATGACGAGGTCGCCCTCTTCACCGTAGAACTGGCGGCCGGCCGTCACATCGAGAAGGCCCATGACCTTGTCGATCTTGACGTTGGCTTCCTCGACGAACGTGGTGGTCTGGACGGCGTTCACGTCCTGCGAGCCGGAACCATAGACGCGGGTGCCGTTGTTCGACGCGCCCTTGACGAGGGTCACGCGCGAGTGCACGTCGTCCAGCAGGTCCCAGTCCATCTTGACGATCACGCGGGTGTTCGCGTGGCCGATGCGGTCGTTGTTGGTCGGAAGCACGCCGGGCGTCTGCTGGCGCGTCACGAAGTCCGTCACGTTGCGGGCGGAGGTCGTCTGGATGTCCAGATTGCCGCCGATCTTGAAGTTCTTCAACAGCTCTGCATTCGCACCGGCCGGAACGAACATGGCCAGGGCTAACGTCGTTCCCAGGAGCTTTTTCATTGCTCTTATATCCTCTCTTGTTTGTATCGTAAGCCCCGTTTCAGCGGGGATACTCACGTCATACCCCGCTTTGGACGGGGCCTACGTACGACAGGAGCGCCAGAACTTTGCGGCTCCTTGCGAACGCGACGCACGGAATCTAGCAAAGGCCTTTCGGCGTTGTCAACTGATTGTCACGCGCTCGTCACGCGGCTTCGCCATCCACCCAGTGTTGCTGAGTGTTATTTAGTGGGTGGATTGAGCCGGGCGTTCGCGCGAACCGCCCAGGGCGTGTCGGGGTATTGGAGGGAGATCTTCTGCCAGGTGGCGCGCGCGGCGTCGGCCTGTCCGGAGGCCAATTGGCAGCGCGCCATGACCTCCTGAACCTGCGGGGCGAGGAAATGGTCGGCGTTCGCGTCCAGGAAGGCCTGAGCCGCCGTGATGCACTCGGCGGGCTTGCCGGCGGCTTCCAGGGCGGAGACCTTCTCGGCCGCCGCGAAGGGCTTGAGCGGCTCCGGGGCGACCTCGACGGCGTGCGTGAAGGAGGCCAGGGCCGCGTCGTGCTCCCCTTTCGCCTGCTTGAGCTCTCCCTGCATCAGGCCGGCGAGGCTGGCGGCGGCGGGGCTGGCGCTCTGCGCGGTCAATTCGGCGAGCGCGTCGGCGGCCTCCTTGGGCCGTCCATAATAGGAGTAGGCTTCGGCCATCGACAGCTTGTCCCACGCCTCGTTCTCGTTGGCGCTGCGCGAATAGACGAAGAAGCCGATGAGCAGGCCGACGACGGCGGCGGCCCCCAGCCCCTTGCCGACTTCCTTTCGGTGCTTCACCGCCAGATCGAGGCCTTTGCCGACGAAGTCGCGGACCTCGTCCTGCTTGGAGGATTGCTTGGTGGCCCAGTGCTTTTCGATGGACATGGTTTGGTTGATCCTTAATAGAGAGCGTTTGCCCCGAGAGGGAATCGAACCCACATCTACCCCTTAGGAGAGGGTAGCTCTATCCATTGAGCTATCGAGGCGTCATTTCCTTGTTACAGGATCGCCATAATAGCTTATCGACCCCGTTTCCGCCAGGGGGTAGGGTCGCCTTCGGCGCCCCCGCTCAGTAAGTCAGGACGGAATGGATCGTCTGACCGGCCAGCTTCTTGCGGCCATTAAGGAAGCAGAGCTCGATCAGGAAGGTGCTGCCGATCAATTTTCCGCCCAAGGCCTCGATCAAGGAGATGGCGGCGGCGGCGGTGCCGCCCGTGGCCAGCACGTCGTCGACCAGCAGGATCTTGGAGCCTTTGGGGAAGGCGTCGGTGTGCGCCTCGATGGAATCCGTGCCGTACTCGAGATCGTAGCTCGCGGAGTGGACCTTGCGCGGGAGCTTGCCCTTCTTGCGCAGCGGAACGATGCCCGCGCCGAGGCGCGCGGCCATCGCCGGCGCCAGGAGGAACCCGCGCGACTCCACGCCCGCCACGATCTCGATGCCCTTCTGCTTGAACGGAAGGATCAGGGCGTCGATCACGGCGTTGAAGCCCTGGGGATCGGCCAGCAGCGGCGTGATGTCCTTGAACATGATCCCCTTCTTGGGGAAATCGGGGACGTCCAGGATCAGCGCCTTCATGGCCTCGAGGCCGAGTTTCGGGCTGGTCTCCTGCCGCGGCGTGGCTTTGGCCATGGTCACTTCCTCTTTTTTCCGCCGGCTTTCGCGGACGGCAGGAACATGATCTTGCGGGGCGCGCGGCGCGAGAGCGGCACGGCCGAGGGCGCGGTCTTGCGCCCGGCCGGGATGGTCTGGCCCAGGATGTCGGTCTTGAGCTTGGGCGTGGAGAAGCCGGGCTGGAGGTTCGTCGGTCCGCGGCGCCCCCCCTCGTCGACTTCGATGAGGCCCATGCGGTTGGCCACGCGGCGAAGGCGCAGCAGCGCGCGCTCCTCGATCTGGCGGATGCGCTCGCGCGACAGCTTGAGGCGCTTGCCCACTTCCTCGAGAGTCATCGGCGTCTGGCCGGTGAGCCCGTGGCGGAACTCGAGAATCATGCGCTCGCGGTCGCCGATCTCGCGCAGGGCCTGGTGCAGCTCGTCGTGGAGCTTGAGCACGCCGATCAGGTTCTCGGGGGACTGGGCCGTGGTCTCGGCGATCATGTCCTCGACCGTGATGTTGTCGTCGCCCGAGTCGATCGGGGCGTCGAAGGAGCCCATGCCCTTGGCGGCCTCGGCCGCGTCGAGCACGCCGCGCACCTGGCGCGCCGTCCAGTGCATCGCGCGCGCCATCTCGGCCAGCGACGGATCGCGGCCGAGCTTGACGTGCATCTTCTCCCACATCTTCAGCCACTTGCGCAGGGCTTCCCAGGCGTGCGGCGGAATGCGGATGGTCTTGCTGGTCTCCTCGACCGCGCGGCGGATGGACTGCTCGATCCAATAAGAGGAGTAGGTCGAGAAGCGGTAGCCCTTCGAGGGCTCGAACTTGTCGATCGAGTGCATCAGGCCGAGGTTTCCCTCTTCGACGAGGTCCATGAAATCGATGCCCTGGCGGTGGTACTTCTTGGCGATGGGCACCACGAGGCGCAGGTTCGCCTCCATGATGCGCTGCTTGGAGACGCGGTCGCCTGTCTTGGCCTTCTTCCACAGCTCGTGCATTTCCTCGCGCGTGACGAGCGCCAGCTTCTGAATGCCCTTGAAGTATTGGCTCGTTGTATCCGTGGACGGTTCCATGTTTCCCCTATATGATCCGGAAGGTTGTTTCGTTTTTCGCGGCC
>JAQTNG010000264.1 GCA_028714015.1 Elusimicrobiota bacterium
CAGGGTCTCCTCGGGACCGGCCTTGGCCACCGCCAGCATATGGTCGAGGGCGTGCATCAGATTGACCGCGGTCGGCCGGGCGCGGCGGAGGACGGGTTCCGCGGCGAGCACGGCGCTCAGCTTGTTGCGGCGGGCGGCGAGCGCCATGCCGTACGCGGCCGCGCATCCGATCAAGGGGGCTCCGCGCAGAACCATGTCCTTGGTGGCTTTCGCCACGGCGGCGGCGGTGCGGCAGGTCACGAACTTGACCGTTCTCGGCAGGTACCGCTGGTCGAGGACCGTGAGTCGGTCCCCTTTCCAGACGATGTGCTTGATCGGATCTTCGTGGAGAGGCTTGAGTTTCATTTTCTGCGAGTCGATTATAGCTTTTCCGCGAGGGAGCCTGAAAATGGGACGAGGGCGAACAAGGTATAAAACCCTGTTCGCCCTCGCTCGCTGACGGGGCTGAGGCTTGAGGCTCTCTTAGGGGATGGAATCCATCACCCGCTTGAGCTGCTCCTCGGTCTTGCCCACGATCTCAACGGTCTTCTCGCGGCCATTGGCTCCGCGAAGGATGCTGACGCGCTTGCCGGGAACCTCGAAGAACTCGGCGAGGTAATCCTTCAGCGCGGCATTGGCCTTCTCGTCGACCGCCGGGGCGGCGACTTTTACGCGCAGCACGCTGCCGATGCGGCTGACCACTTCGTTGTCCGTGGCGTTAGGGATGACTCGCACTTTCACGATCATGCAGGGGCCTCCTTGGTGTCGGACTAAGTTGCAAAAATTTGTGTGCCGATTCGGACCAGGTCGGCGCCTTCTTCGATCGCGATCTCGAAATCCCGGCTCATGCCCATCGAGAGCTTCCCGCCGGGCAGATGCTCGTCTCGCAGCTGCCTCAAAAGCCTGAAACTCGGCCTGACCGCTTCCAGGGGTTCGACATGGGGCGCTATGCCCATGAGCCCTTGAAGCTCGAGGTTCGGGCGCTTTCGCACCTCCTCGATCAATCCCGGCAAATCCGCCGGTGCTATGCCCGACTGCGTCTCGCGCTCGGAGAGCTTCACCTGAATCATCACGGGGAGCTTTCGATCCGAACCCGTCATCGCGGTGTCGAGGGCCGCCGCCAGCTTCGCGCTGTCTACGGAGTCGACCGCGTCGAAGGTCGAAACGGCTTTCTTCGCCTTGTTCGTCTGCAGATGCCCGATGAGGCGCCATCGGACCTTGCCCGCGAGCGCGCCGAGCTCCAGCTTCTTCTTCTCGGCGTCAACCACGCGGTTTTCCCCCACCTCGAGTACCCGCCCGGAATTGAGAACATCCCGAACGGCAGTGAGGGGGGCGTATTTTGTGACCACTACCAGTCCTATCGCGCCGCCGTCACGGTTCGCCCGTGCGGCCGCCGCGTCCATGCGGTAGCGGATTTTTTCTAGGTTGTCAATGAACACCGAACATAAACATTATAGCACACTCCAAGAGCGAAATTACACGGAAGGGGCCGAAAGGCCTATTGAGACGCGGCTTTTCGACCTCCGGGTCCGGTCGCCTTTTTTTACCGGCGTTTATCCGACTCGAAATCACTATTTTCGGGGCCGGGGCTATACTCCGTTCATGGACGCGCTCGAGCTCGCGTATACCCCCCACCCGGCCGCGAGGCCCCGAGTGACGCCGATGGCCGTTTCCGGATCTTCCCGGCGCGCGGAAGGAACACGCGGTCTCGCCGCCGCCGCCGTCGCGAGCCTGGCGCTGATCGGCTCCACCGCTTTGATGGCCTTCCCCCGCGGCACGCAAGCCCCCGAGTCCGTCCCCACCGAGGCCCGGCCCTTCGAGCGCCGCGAGACGGCCCCGGCTTCGGCGCTGGCCATGACTTCCGCCCGCGTCGCGATCACGGCCGAGCCGACCCCGGTCGAGACCCGCGCCGCGAGCCCCCTGCCCCTCGCGGGCGACGCTCTCGGCCCGGAGCCGGACGCCGCGGCGGCCCAGGCCGTCGTCGCCTCGGCGCCGCGCGAGCAGCACGTGCTGACGAGCTTCGACGGCGCGCGCACGATGACCGACGGCCCCGTCATCGTGCGCGCCGACGCTCCCTCCGCCGAGCCTCAGCGCCGAGCCTTCCCCCCCTCTCCGGTGGTCTGGAACCATCCGGTGCAGTGGATCAGCGTCCACAAGCAGGGGCTCTAGGCCCTAGGCCGTCTTTTCGACGGGGTAGCCGAAGCTCGTCCACTCCTTGAGGCCGCCGTGAAGCTCCATGACCTTGAAGCCTTTTTGCGCGAGCTCGAGCGCGGCCTTCGGCGCGAGCTGGCAGGTGATGCTGCCGCAGTAGGTCACGATGATCTTGTCCTTGGGAAGCGAGGACAGCATGCCCGGGAGATCCTCGAGCGGGATGTTGAGCGCGGTCGGGATGTGGCCCTCGTCGAAATCCTCGGGCGAGCGGACGTCGACGATCCGATAGCCGCTCGCCTTCTCGTCGAGCAGGGCCTTGAGGCCGTAGGGGCTCATGTCGTAGCGGAGCTTTGACTTGAAGTAGTCCACGGCGGACTGTTCCTGCGTCTTCGTCGCGAAGATGTTGGCCATTGGGCCTCCTTGAAAGTTGAACGGCGCTGCGCGTGCAGGTTAGCAAAGGAGCGCGCTCGGCCTGGTGGCCGGAGGGTCACGTCTTTGTTTGAAAAAAAAGAAGAGCGCCCCTTTCGGGGCGCTCCCTTTTCGGATCGAGGCGAAGCGTCAGGCCTTCTTCACGACGGGGAAGCCGTACTCCGTCCACGTCGCGATGCCGCCGAACAGCTCCATGACCTTGAAGCCCTTTTCCGCGAGCACGAGCGCGGCCTTGGGGGCCAGCGCGCAGGTCAGGTTCGAGCAGTACGTCATGATCGTCTTGTCCTTCGGGAGCGTTCCGAGCTTGGCGACGAGCTCCGTGAGCGGGATGTTGATCGCGCCCGGGATGTGGTTCTCGGCGTATGCCTCGGCCGAGCGGACGTCGAGGAGCAGGAGGTTGTCGGCCTTGAGGCCGCACGCGGTCGTGTTCTTGTCGACGACGAGGCCCTTGAGCGTCCAGGGGGTCATCTCATAGGCGAGCTTGGCGGAGAAATAGTCCACGGCGGAAATCGGCAGGGATTTGACTTCGAGGGTCTGGGTCATTTTCGGCTCCTTGAGACATTTGCGGTGAAAAAAGAAGCCCCCCTGGTTCGATTCGCCTTCGGCGAATCGGCCAGGGGGGCCGGTTAACGTCTTTTAATACATGTCTCCGCCGTGCTGATGGCCGCCGCCCGCCATCGCGGGTTCCTTCTTCTCCGGAATGTCGGAGACGAGGACCTCGGTGGTGAGGATGGTGCCGACGATGGAAACGGCGTTCTCGAGGGCCGTGCGGGTCACCTTGAGCGGGTCGACGATGCCGGCCTTGAAGAGGTCGACATACTCGCCCGTCGCGGCGTCGAGGCCGATGCCCTGAGCCGAGGTGAGGATCTTCTGCACGACGACCGAGGCTTCCTGGCCCGAGTTGTCCGCGAGCTGACGGATCGGAGCCTGGAGAGCGCGCCGCACGATCTGGCCGCCCGTCGTCTCGTCCTCATCGGAGCCCTTGAACTTCTCGAGGGACTCGCCGGCCCGCAGCAGAGCGACGCCGCCGCCCGCGATCATTCCCTCTTCGACGCCGGCGCGGGTCGCGTTGGACGCGTCCTCGACCTTCGCCTTCTTGGCCTTCATCTCCGTCTCGGTGGCCGCGCCGACGTTGATGACCGCGACGCCGCCGGAGAGCTTAGCCAAGCGCTCCTGGAGCTTCTCGCGATCGTAGTCGGACGTGGTGTCCTCGATCTGGCGGCGAATCGCGTCCGCGCGCTTCTTGATCTCGGTCTTGTCGCCCGCGCCGCTGATGATCGTCGTGTTGTCCTTGTCGATGACGACGCGCTTGGCCCGGCCGAGCATGTCGAGGCCGACCTTCTCGAGCTTATGGCCGAGCTCTTCGGAGATGACCTGGCCGTGCGTGAGCACGGCGATGTCCTGCAGCATCTCCTTGCGGCGGTCGCCGAAGCCCGGGGCCTTGACGGCCGCGCACTTCAGGGTGCCGCGAAGCTTGTTGACGACGAGCGTCGCCAGGGCCTCGCCTTCCACGTCCTCGGCGAGGATCAGGAAAGGCTTGCCGGTCTGCACGATCTTCTCGAGCACCGGGAGGATGTCGTTCATCGCGGAGATCTTCTTCTCGGTGATGATGATGTACGCGTCCTCGAGGACGGTCTCGAGGCGCTCGGTGTCGGTGACGAAGTAGGGCGACACGTAGCCGCGGTCGAACTGCATGCCCTCGACGACTTCGAGCGTCGTCTCGGAGGACTTGCCTTCCTCGACGGTGATCACGCCCTCATGGCCGACCTTCTCCATGGCCTGGGCGATCATGTTGCCGATCTCGACGTCGTTGGCGGAGATGGTCGCGACCTGCGCCTTCTCTTCTTTGGTCTTGACCGGGCGGGAGTTCTTCTTGAGCTCCTTGACGACGAGCTCGAGGGCCTTGTGCATGCCGCGCTGGATGGACTTCGAGTTCGCGCCGGCGGTCACGTTGCGGATGCCTTCGTTGAGCAGCGACTGCGTCAGGATGATCGCGGTCGTCGTGCCGTCGCCGGCGACGTCGTTGGTCTTCGAGGCGACTTCCTTGACGAGCTGGGCGCCCATGTTCTCGTAGGGGTCCTGGAGCTCGATTTCCTTGGCGATGGTCACGCCGTCGTCGACGATGACGGGCGAGCCGAACTTCTTCTCAAGAACCACCGCGCGGCCCTTGGGTCCGAGCGTGCACTTGACCGCGTTCGCGAGCTTGTCCACGCCGTCCTTCATCTTCTTGCGGGCGTCGTCCGAGAAAATAATCTGCTTAGCCATGATTTTTATCTATCTCCTATATAAAGGTACTGAGGGCTCGTCCGTGTTTACTTCAGGATGCCGAGGATGTCGTCCTGGTGCATGATGAGATAATCCTCATCGTCCAGCTTGATCTCGGAGCCCGAGTACTTGCCGTACAGGATCTTGTCGCCGACCTTCACGTCCAGGGCGATCACCTTGCCGTCTTCGGTCGTCTTGCCCTTGCCGCACGCCGCGATGATGCCTTCCTGCGGCTTTTCCTTCGCGGAATCGGGGATGATGATCCCGCCGCGCTTCGTTTCCTTCGCTTCCGCGGGCTTGACGAGCACGCGGTCGCCGAGGGGCTGGATCTTCACTTTCGAGAGAGTCGCTTCGGCCATCTGAAATACCTCCGTGGATATCACCGTCTTAAATCGGGGCCGTGAGTGTTGGCACTCACAACCGCCTATTGCCAATTCTACCACGAGACTCTCAAAGTTGTCAATCGAAAGGTGCGAGTGCCAGTTAACGGGCATGAAAAAGCCGCCGGCCGACGGGGCCGGCGGCTTTTCGCGGCGGCCGCGAGGCTACTGGTTCTGGCCGGGGAAGACTTTTCTGAGGAAGCCCATCAGGGCCTCGTGGGCCTTGGGAGGCTCGGCCGGGGAGGGCGGCTCGATGTAGGGCGGCGGCGG
>JAQTNG010000265.1 GCA_028714015.1 Elusimicrobiota bacterium
CACGGAGTCCGTCCAAACCGACGGCTCGCCCGCCTCGGCCTCGCGCGACGCCACTTCCTTGCGCAGCTTGTCGAGATCGAGCAGCTTGCCGATCTTGGCGAGCAAAGCCCGCATCTCGGCGATCTTGTTGGAGGTCTCGGTGAACATCAAGGGTATTCTAGAAAATCTTGGGGTCAGACCTCCCGTTGTTGCGTAATAACGCAACAACGGGAGGTCTGACCCCTACCGGGCGAAGAGCTTCAGGGTGGCGGCGTGCAATCTCGCCGTGTCCTCGGGCGTGGGGCCGTAGCCGCCGCCGAGGGTGACGGCGACGGGGACGCGGTAGACCCTGCAGACCTCGTGGACGGCGGCGTCGCGCTCGAGGACGCCGCGCTCGGTGAGGTTGAGGCCGCCGAGCCGGTCCTTCTGCCAGACGTCCACTCCGCTTTGGTAGATCACGAGATCGGGCTTGAACTCCATCACGGCGCGGAGCCCGTGCTTGAGCTTGTCGTAGTACTCGGCGTCGCCGGTGCCGGCGACGAGCTCGACGTCGAGCGAGCTGCGCCGGCGAATCTCCGGGTACAGACCGTGCTGGTGCATCGAGAAGGTGAACGTATCGGGATCCATCTCGAAGATGGCCGCGGTGCCGTTGCCTTGGTGGACGTCGAGGTCGATCACCGCGGCGGTCTCGATCATGCCCTCGGCACGCAATTTTATTATCGCGAACGCGATGTCGTTGACGGCGCAATATCCTTCTCCGTGATCTCGGAACGCGTGATGCGCTCCTCCACCCGCATGCAGTCCGACTCCGGTCTCAAGAGCATGCCGTGCCGCCAGCAAGGTTCCCCCCGCCGCTAGACGGTGCGCGCGCGCGATCTCCGGTGAAAAAGGAAGCTCCAGGCGGGATATGTCGGCCGGGCTCAAAACGCCGGTCATCAATTTCTCGACCCAGTCGGGGCTATGAACGAGAAGGAGAGCCTCGCGCAGCGGCTCTTCGGGTTCGACCAGAACGGCAAAGGATTTGGCCGCTTCCGCGGCCAAACGGAATTTATCCGTCGAGAACGCGTGCTCCCCGTAATCCACTTCGTATTTCGGCGAATACACGACCCGGGGCTTCATATAAAGGATCGGCGCAGCAGCCCGAGCAGGACGAGGGCGAGGCATGCGCCCCCCAGCCAGTCCCCGTGCCGCGTATAAAAGGAGCGCGCCGGGAAGCCGTCCCGAAGCGGAACCTCGGCGTCGAGGCGGCCGCGCTCGTTCAAGGCCAGCTCCGCCGTCGTCACGCCCCACGGGTCGATGACGGCGGAAACGCCGTTGTTGCCGGAGCGGATCACGGTCAGCCGGTTTTCGATCGCGCGGAAGCGGTTGACGCGGTAATGCTGGCGCGGCCCCCAGGTGTCGAGGTACCACGCGTCGTTGGTGATGTTGATCATCAGGCGCGCGCCGCGCGCGGCGTCCAGGCGCGGCCAGCGCGGGAAGATCGCCTCGTAGCAGATCGTGACGGCGGTCGGGCCCCAGGCGGTCTGGAGCAGCGGCTGACGGGCCGCCCCCGCCTCGAGGTCGCCGAGATTATCGAGGATCATGAGCCAGCGGTCGATCACGAAGCGCGGCACGAACCGCCGCAGCGGCACGAACTCGCCGAACGGCACGAGCTGGCGCTTGGCATAGAAGCCGTCGATCTTTCCGTCCGGCGCGATCAGCTGGACGGCGTTGGCCGGGCCGCTCTTGGCCCCGGCTTCGTTTTCGGGAGAAGCGATGATCCCGACGAGATTCTGGGCGCCGAGCTTGGCCGCCCAGCGCGCGGCCTCGGGCACCGGAACGGCGCGGGACGTCCAGCGCGGGATCGCGGTCTCCGGCCAGACGACGAGCGCGGGCGGGGCGGGACGCGGCCGGGAGAGAAGCTCGTCGTAGCCGGCGAGTATCTCCGCGATCCAGGCCTCGTTCCATTTGTGATACTGGTCGACGCGCGGCTGAAGAATTTCGACGCGCCCGACGGGGCCTCGCGTCCGCGGGCGGGCGGCGAGGACGGAGGCGCCGTGCGCCCAGACCGCCGCCGCGAGCGCCAGCGCCGAGGCCAGCGCGGCAACGGCTCGATTGTCTTTCTCGACGGCATCCAGCCAGGCCTCGGCCAGCGCCGCGTTGAACAGCATGATCAGAAAATCGAGGAGGTGCGGGCCGCCCCACGATCCGGCCTGGATCAAGGAGAGGTTGCTCCACTGCGTGTAGCCGAGCAGGTCCACGCCGAAGCGCGCCGTCCAGCGCGACGCGGCGGAGGCGACGGCGGTCCAGGCCAGCGCCCAGACGAGGGGCCGCGGGGCCCTCGGGCACGACGCGGACAGCGCGCGCGCGAGGGCGGCCGCCGCCGCCCAACTCGCGCCGAGGACGGCGGCCAGCGCGATAACGGCGAGCGCGGACACGACGGCCGGCACCTGCGCGAAGCGGCAGGTCGGATAAATCCAGTGCACGGCGACGGCGTGATAGGCGAAGCCCGCCGTAAAACCGTACAGGGCCGAGCGCCGAGCCGTGGGAGCCGCGTTGGCGGCGACGATCAGGGGAGCCAGGCCGAACCAGGCGAAGGCCCAAAGCCCGAGCGACGGCAGGCCGAGAGCCGCGAGCGCCCCGCCGGCCGCGGCGAGGCCTAGTTGGGCGAGTCCGCCCCGTGGCATTTCTTGTACTTCTTGCCCGAGCCGCAGTAGCAGGGATCGTTGCGGCCGATGCTCTGAAGGCTGCGGGGCGCCGAGACGCCGCCGCCCGACAGGATGCTCTTCGGGGCGGCCGGCCGGGACGCCCGCGCCGGCTCGACGGCCTCGTCGGCTCCGGACGTCTCGCTCGCCTCGGGGTGGACGGCGACGATCGGCGGCGGCGCGACCGGGGCCTTGGGGGCCTCGACGCGGAAGACGTACTCGACGGTCTGCTCGCGCACGCGGCCGAGCAGGGCCTCGAAGTAGCGGAAGGATTCCTTCTGGTACTCGACCTTCGGGTCCTTCTGCGCGTAGGAGCGCAGGAAGATCGCCTTCTTGAGATGATCGAGGTCGTAGAGGTGGTTCTTCCAGGCCTTGTCGATCATCTGCAGCATGACCATCTTCTCGACCTCATGGAAGTCGTAGCCCGTGAAGTCGCCGGGGCGGCGCGCGTAGATGTCCATCGCGGCCTTGAGCAGGTCGCGCTTGAGATTTTCCTTGGAGAGGCGGGAGGCTTCCTCGGGCGTCGGGTTCCAGACGATCGCGAACGTGCGCTCGAGATAAGCGGAGAGCTCGAGCAGGTTTGAACCCTCCGGGCTCATCTCGTCCGTTATAGCGGCGTCCACCTGCTCCGCGACGTCCTCCGAGATCATCGCCTGGATCTGCGCGCTGACGGTCTCGCCGAACAGCACCTCGTCGCGCAGCTTGTAGACGACCTCGCGCTGCTTGTTCATCACGTTGTCGTAATCGAGGAGCTGCTTGCGGATGTCGAAGTTGTGGGTCTCGACGCGGCGCTGGGCGTTCTCGATCTGGTAGGAGACGAGGCCGGACTCGATGACCTCGCCCTCCTTCATGCCGAGCTTTTCCATGAGCGGCGCGATGCGGTCCGAGCCGAACAGGCGCATCAGCTCGTCGTCGAGTGCGAGGTAGAAGCGGGTCGAGCCGGGATCGCCCTGGCGGCCGCAACGGCCGCGGAGCTGGTTGTCGATGCGGCGCGACTCGTGCCGCTCGGTGCCGAGGACGTGCAGGCCCCCGAGGCTCTTGACCACCTCGTATTCGGCCAAATCCTGGGGGTTGCCGCCGAGCAGGATGTCCGTGCCGCGGCCGGCCATGTTCGTCGCGATCGTGACCGCGCCCTTGCGGCCGGCCTGCGCGATGATCTCGGCCTCCATCTCGTGGTACTTCGCGTTGAGGACCTGGCACGGGACGCCCTTGCCGCGGAGCATCGCCGAGATCTTCTCCGACTTCTCGATCGAGCGCGTGCCGACGAGCACGGGCCGTCCGACCTTCCAGAGCTCGATGACCTCCTCGACGATCGCGTTGAACTTCTCGCGCTCGCTCTTGTAGACGAGGTCGGAGAGGTCCTCGCGGCAGGTCGTGCGGTTGGTCGGGATCTCGCGGACTTCCATCCCGTAAATTTCCTGGAACTCGTCGGCCTCGGTCATCGCCGTGCCGGTCATGCCCGCGCGCTTCTTGTAGATCTTGAAGAAGTTCTGGAAGGTGATCGTCGCGAGCGTCTGGTTCTCTTCCTTCGGAGCCAGGTTCTCATGGGCCTCGACGGCCTGGTGCAGGCCGTCGGACCAGCGGCGGCCCGGCATCAAGCGGCCCGTGAACTCGTCGACGATGATGACTTCCCCGTCCTTGACGACGTACTCGACGTCGCGCTTGTAGAGGTGCCACGCGCGCAGCGCCTGCGTGATGTGGTGGACCCACTCGCCCTCGAGGTCGTCGTACAGGTTGCCCAGGCCGAGCATGGCCTCGCACTTCGAGATGCCTTCCTCGGTCAGGATCGCGGTATGGTTCTTCTCGTCGACGATCGCGTCCCAGCCCTTCTGCAGGTCGGTGCCGGAGTATTTGGCCTGGATCTCGTCTTCTTCCGTGATGATGCGCACGCGCAGGTGAGGGATCAGCTTGTTGACGATCGCGTAGCGCTCGGTGGACTTCTCGGCCGCGCCGGAGATGATCAGCGGCGTGCGCGCCTCGTCGATGAGGATCGAGTCGACCTCGTCGATGATCGCGTAGTACAGGTGCTGGAGCACGCGCTCTTCCTTGCGCACGACCATGTTGTCGCGCAGGTAGTCGAAGCCGAGCTCGTTGTTGGTGATGAAGGTGATGTCGCAGCGGTAGGCGGCCTGCCGCTGATCGTTGGAGACGTCGTGCTGGACGCAGCCGACGGTCAGGCCGAGGAAGCGGTACACCGGCCCCATCCACTCGCTGTCGCGCTTGGCGAGGTAATCGTTGACCGTGACGATGTGACAGCCTTTCCCGACGAGCGCGTTGAGGTAGGCCGGAGCGGTCGCGACGAGGGTCTTGCCTTCGCCGGTGCGCATCTCGGCGATCGAGCCGTTGTGAAGAACCATCCCGCCCAGCAATTGAACGTCGAAGTGGCGCAGGCCGATCGAGCGGCGCGCGGCCTCGCGGCACAGGGCGAAGGCCTCGGGCAGGACCTCGTTGAGGGCGGCGATCTCGGCCTGCTTGCGCTCCTCGCGCTTGTCGTCGTCGTTGGCGGGAACCGTGATCGCGGCGAACAATTCGGACACGCGGACCCGGAGCGCCGCGGTGCGCAGCGGGAAATCGGCGTCGCCCAGGGCCTTGATCTCGGGCTCGAACTCGTTGCACTTGGCCAGCATCGGCGCGAAGCGCTTGAGCGTGCGCTCGCTGGGCGTGCCGAAGACCTTCTCGAACAGGGCTTTGATCATGGCTGAGGGCCTAAGTGTAGCAATTTCACCCGGACCTTAAGAAAGGCCGCCCTCGCGGCCTGCCGTGGGCTCGCGAGGGCGGGAAAACCGGGCGCCACCGTTCGAC
>JAQTNG010000266.1 GCA_028714015.1 Elusimicrobiota bacterium
GCGTAGACGCGCATGAGGGGCTCGGTGCCCGACGGGCGCATCAGGAGCCAGTGGCCGTCCTCGAGGATGATCTTGAGGCCGTCGATCGAGATGAGCTCCTTGATCGCGGTGCCGAGGAGCTTCTTCGGCAGCTTCTTGATGAGCTTCTGCGTCCAGAGCGCCTTGTCCACGACGGCCTTGTGGATGCGGTAGTCGATGCGCTTGTAGTGCGAGGCGCCGAAGCGGGTCTCGACTTCCTTCCAGAGCTGGGAAGGCGTCTTGCCCGTGACGGCCATCATCTCGAGGAACAGGAGCGCGGTGAGCATGCCGTCGCGCTCCGCGATGCCGCCCTTGGCGGCCCAGGCGTAGCCGCCGGACTCCTCGCCGGCGATGTCGGCCTCGCCCGTGGCGATGCGTTCGGCCACGTGCTTGAACCCGACCGGAAGCTGCTCGAAGGGGATGCCCTTCTCCTTGGCGATGCGCTCGGCGAGGTAGCCGAGCGAGACGGACTGCACGATCTTCTTTTTGTACTTCTTATGTTCGACCAGATAGAGCACGATCATCGGGAAGACCTGGCAGG
Source organism: Elusimicrobiota bacterium (assembly GCA_028714015.1). Classification (GTDB taxonomy): domain Bacteria; phylum Elusimicrobiota; class Elusimicrobia; order UBA1565; family UBA9628; genus GWA2-66-18. Next base: position 560 of record JAQTNG010000266.1, read on the forward strand.
GCGTCAGGTACTTGCCGTTCTCGTCCACGAGGCCGAAGCGGTCGGCGTCGCCGTCGAGCGCGAGGCCGACGGACGCTTTGTTTTTCTTCACCGCTTCCGTCAGAGCCGCCAAATATTGCTCGATGGGTTCCGGGTGCACGCCGCCGAACAACGGATCGTGCTTCGCGCGGATCTCGACGAGATTTTTCGCGTTGAGCACGTCGGCCATGAGGCCGGAGCCGGCGCCGTGCATGTAGTCGATGACGATCGGCTTCTTGATCTTCGCCTTGATCTTGGGGAGGTCGGCGTGCGCCTTCAGGTACTGCAGGTAGACGTCCCGGTAGGACTTCGTCTTGATCTCGGCGGCGCGCGTCGGCGCGGTGCGGTCCACCCAGGATTCGATGCCCTTCGTCACGGGGTCGAGGGCGGCTCGGCCGTCGATCTTGATTTTGACGCCGTTGTAGGAGGGGGGGTTGTGGCTCGCGGTCACCATGACCCCGACGCCTCCGAGCTTCTTCGTCATGTAGCTGACGGCGGGCGTGGGCAAGGCCTCGGCCATGAGGATCGGGTTCATCTGATTGGCCTCCAGCACCTTGGCGATTTCGCGCGCGAAGGCGTCGGACTGGAAGCGCTTGTCGTAGCCGATGACCATCGGGCCGGAAAGCGGCCCCTTCTTGTCCTTGATCTGTTCTTCTTTGACGTAGTCGGCGATCGCCTGGGCGACGCGCCGGCAGTTCTGGAAAGTGAAGTCTCGAGCGATCACGCCGCGCCAGCCGTCCGTGCCGAACTTGATCGGGTCCGCCATGTTATTTACCTCTCCGTCCGTAATCGTCCTGCAGGCGTACGACGTCCCACAGTTCCGGCGTGGACACCTCGATGAGGGTCACGCGCCCTTCCGGCGCTTCAAAGCGGTGAATCGTTTTCGGCGGAATCGTGAAGGCCGTGCCGGGCCCGACGGTCTTCGTCCTTTTCCCGAGCAGGAGCTTCAGCCGCCCGCGCAGCACCATCAGGCTTTCGTGCTTGCGGCGGTGGAGCTGGAGGCTCAGGCGGTGGCCCTTCTCGATGACGAGGATCTTGCCGACGTACTTCTTCGCGCGGGCGAAGATCATCTCGTGGCCCCAGGGCTTGTGGACGCGCTCGACGAGGCCGAATTTCATAATTGGCTGTAGTCCCCGACCGAGGATCCGCCCGCGAGGGCCGTGCCGGGACCGAGCACCGCGTGGGTGCCGATGCGCGCCTTCGGCCCGACGACGCAGCGTTCGAGGCGGGCGCCGTCGCCGATCACGGCGCCGTCGAGCACGACGCAGTCGGTGAGCTGGGCGCCGCGGCCGATGCGGACCTTCGCGCCGAGGCTGACCGAGCCGGAGAATCGCACGAACGGCGCGGCGGTCGTTCCGGCTCCGGCCGTCACGCGCGCGCCGTCGGAGTTCTTGAACGGGCGGGCGCGGGGGCCGGGCTTGAACGGGGCGAGGCCCTGCAGCAGATCCAGGTGCACCTGAAGGTACGCCTCGACCGACCCGATGTCGATCCAGTAGCCGGGCGCCACGTAGCCGGCGATGCGGGCGCCGGCCGCCAGGCGCTCGGGGAAAAGGCCGCGCTCGAGCGAGTACGGCTTGCCCGGAGGAAGATGGGCGAACACGGAGGGCTCGAACAGATAGGCCCCGGCGTTGATCGAGTTGCTCACGACCTCGTCCCAGGACGGCTTCTCGAGGAAGCGGCGCACCATCCCCTTCTCGTCGGTGATCACGAGGCCGTACCGCGTCGGATCCTTCACCCGGGTCAGCGCGATCGAGATTTCGGCGCGGCGGGCGCGGTGGAATTTCAAGAACGCGCCGAGGTCGAAGGCGTTGAGCACGTCGCCGTTGAGCGCGAGCGTCGTCCCTTTCAAATAGGGTTCGGCGTTCTTGAGCGCGCCGCCCGTGCCGAGGGGAATGCGCTCGCGCACGTAGGAAATCTTGAGGCCCAGGCGCCGCCCGGTGCCGAACGCCCGGCGGAAGGTCTCCGCGCGGTAGGACGTGCAGAGCACCACTTCCCGGACCCCGTGACGGCTCAGGATCTGGAACTGGTATTCGAGGAAAGGGCGGTTCATGACGGGCAAGAGCGGCTTGGGCGTCTCTAAAGTGAAGGGACGCAGCCGGGTGCCCATGCCTCCGATAAGGATGACCGCTCTCATGAGGCCGGATTCTACAAAAATAGATTAACAAGGTGTCGGGCTTCCCTGTATTAATTTATTATGATGAGCGTTCCTTATATGGCCTCGAACCTCTACGTCCAGCCGTCCCAGGCGGCGAACCGTAAAATCCTCGTTTTCAGCTTGCTGGGGCTCGTGCTCTTCCTGGCCTCCGAGGCCCTCCTCCTCCGGTCGTATGTACGCACGGACACGAGGCCTCCTTCCTGGGATCAGTCGATCCACATGGAAATCGCGCTCGATTATCGCGAGGCCCTCAAGGAAGGCCGCCTCTCCGACGCCTGGTATCTCGCGCCGAAGCCGGGAATGCCGCCTTTCCCGCCCGCGTACCACCTTCTTCTCACTCGAGCCTACGCCTCCGCCGATCCGGCCCATGCGGCGCTCTGGATCAACTGGTTCTACCTCGCGCTCCTCTCCGTCTCGATCTTCGGCATCGCCTGGCGCTTCCGCCCCGATGAGACCGCGCTCGCCGCCGCCATTCTCTTCACGGCCTCGCCCGCGATCCAGGACCTGCTGACGACCCAGCTCGTGGACCTGCCGATGGTGGCGCTCGCCGCCGCCGCCTATTGGGCGCTGCTCGCCTCCGACGAGTTCCTGCTCTGGCTTCCGGCGCTGGCTTTCGGCGTTCTGCACGCCGTGGGCATGCTCCACAAATGGTCCTTCTTCAGCTACATGTTCCCGGCCTATTTGATCGCGCTGCGCGCCTTTCGCGACAGGCGCACCGCTTTGATCATGCTCGTTTCCGCGGCGCTCTCGGCGGCGCTCATCGTTCCGTGGTACTCCGCCCACCTCGCGCTGCTTCCTTCCCGCCTCGTGCAGGCTTCCTCGGACTTCGCGATCTCGGCGTGGTCTCCCGGAGCCTGGCTGACCTATTTCAGGCAGGCTTCGGACTCCATCGGCCCCGTCGTCTGGCTGCTCGGCACGATCGGCCTCCTCGCGCCCCAGTACCGACGCCGCCGCGAGCAGGGCTGGATCCTGCTCGCGTGGTTCGCGACCAGCTACATCTTCTGGACGGTCGTGCCGAACCGCCAGCTGCGCTTCGTCCTCCCCGGCCTCGTTCCGATCGCCGTCGGACTCTGCTCGACCTGGCCCAAGGCCGTGACGTGGGGCGCGGTGGTTCTTCAGCTGTTCGGCATGTTCAACTTCTTCGGCGGCTGGATCGGCCCGGTCAAGCTGGACCTGGCCTTCTACACGCTCCAATTCTTCGAGAACCGGCCGCCGGCGAAGGAAGACTGGAAGACGGAAGAGATTCTCCGCAAGATCGAGGCCGAGCGCGATCCCGCGACGCCCATCAGCAACGTGACGCTCGTCGCCAACGACACCTATTTCAACGCGCCCACCTTCCACTGGATGCAGCGCCGCCTGGGCCTCGAGCACGCGCGCATGCGCGGCGTCAACCGCCGGCTTTGCGAGCTCTCGGATTTCGTCCTTCTCAAGGACCCGAAGGTCGGGCCGGCGGGCGTGGTCTCCGGCCTGCCCGAGGCCGCGGCGGAAATCCGCGACCCGAAGGGCTGGTTCGGCAAGGCGTACGAGGAAATCGCGCGCTGGCCGCTTCCCGACGCGAACAACGCGATCCTCTATCGTCAGCGCCGCGGCCTGAAGAAGCCCTACGCGGGCAAGTTCCTCGTCTATCAGCATTACACCGCGGGCAAGGTCGTCATCAAGGATCTCACGGCGGTTTTCGGCCCCTGGGATCCCGAGAAGTCGGTGTACAAGACCATGAGCCTCAGCGTCGGCGAGCTCGACATTCGCGGCCTCATCCTCAACGGAACGAACATCGACCTGGTCGGCGTCGGGTTCATCCCGATCATGAAGAAGGAGCGCGAGGACGATTGGGTCGACGTCCGTCTGCTGCGCCTGGAGCGCCTGCGGATAAAATCCCTCGATGTGGGCGCCGCGGAGCTGAAGGCGTTTCTCAGCCTTCGCGTGAAGGGGCTCGTCGTCGACGAGGTGGCGCTCGACAAGACCGTGCGCATCGCCGGCTCCTACAACGGCAAGCCGGTCGCGGCCGAGGCGGGCCTTCAGCTTCTCGACGGGCCGCGCCGGCTGAAGATCGACATCATGTCCGTGCGCCTCGGGGGCCTGAGCGTGCCGCTCTCGATATTCCGGGAGATCAAGGAGCTCACGGTTCCCCTGTACCCGAACCCGGAGACGCCGTTCGCCATCGAGCTGCCCGGGCTGACGATCGCCAACGGGCGTCTGACCATCCCCTAGTTCGCGCCTGCAAGCGCCCGCAACTGTTTCCGGAAACAGTTGCGCGCGTGTCAGCGCGCGAGCGGGAAGATCACGAGCTTGCCGTCGTCCCACACGGGCGCGCCTTGCGCGCGGAACCGCTTCCACATCACTCCGTCGGGCTCGGCGAACATCCCGCGCTTCTCCGACGCGATGAAGCGCGCGCCTTGCGCGATGTCCTCATCGACGACTTGATCTGCGATCGCCGGATTCATGTCCAGCTCGTAGCCCCAGCCGCGCCGGTCGAGGTAGTATAGGGGCACCGAGGCCGCCGCGCAATTGACGAGGAACAGATCGTTCCGGGTGCTGACGGCGTCGGCCGCCTTGCCTGCCCCCCCGAGGTAATCGAAGCCCTGCTTGTACCAGTGATTGATGCGCACGGCCGAGTGCGCGGGGATGGCGATGAGGAGGAAGGCCAGGCCCGCGTAGGCGAGGGCGCGGCTCTTGTCGGGCGCGGCGGAGGCTTTTTCCCGCAGGCGCGTGATGCCGAGGCCGATCAGGCCG
>JAQTNG010000267.1 GCA_028714015.1 Elusimicrobiota bacterium
GTGCTGTCGCTGGCGATGCTGGCCGCGGGCGGCGGCTTCGTCCTTCTAATAGTGCCCGGCTTGATTCTGAGCGTTCTGACGTTCTTCGCGCCCTTTTATCAGATGTCCGGCGAGGACCGGGGCCTGGGCGCCGTCGAGCTTTCCTTCGCGCGCGTCAGGCCCGTGTTCGGCGCGGTCGCCGGCCGCCTGCTGCTGGCGGGGCTGATCGCGTGGATTCCATCTTGGATTCCCTACGCCGGCTGGTTGATCGGCCCGCTGTGGGCGCCGTTCGGCCTCGTCGCCTGCGCGCGGCTCGCCGACGACCTCAAGACGCTCAGCCCGGCGCCGTCGCGCCCCGCGCTCGGCGGGGCGGTCGGCGCGCTGTCGTGCGTGCTCGTCGCCGCTTTTTTCGCCGTCTCCTGGGGCGCGACGCGCGGGGCGCTGGCCCTGTACGATTCCTACGCCTCGGGACGGCTCGAGCTCAAGCCTCCCGACTCGGAGACGGCTCAGGCGCTGCTGGCCGTGCTTCAGGGTCATGGCACCGAGTCGGACCGGCGGCGCTCGGCGACCTACGTGCTCTCGCTTTCCTCCGCCGCGGCGGCGGCGCCATGATCATCAAGGCCGGAGGCCGCGTCGCGATCGTGGTCGGGGCGGCGGTCGCCCTCGGCATCCTCGCGTGGGTCGTCGGCTCGAACTACGCCCAGGTCCGCGCGGCCGCGGCCGACCTGTCCTGGGGCTGGGCGGGGCTCGCCCTCGTCTGCGCTCTCGCGAGCCACGCGATGGGCGGGCTCGCGCTGTCGGCGGTGCTGTCCCTGCTCGGCCATCCGCTCGGCGCGCCGACCGTGCTCGGCATCTCGCTCGTGTCGACGACGGCCAACTACGTCGTCTCGACGGGAGGCGTGAGCGGCTTCGCGCTCAAGGCGCACCTGCTGCACAAGCGCCTCGTGCCGATCGCGACGACGATCGTGGCCTCCGCGCTGACCTCCGTGATCCTGTACGCCGTGCTCGCCGCGATCCTCGGTCAGGGCCTGGTGACCTTGGCCTTCCGCCTGCAGGGAAGCCGCGTCGGCCTCGTCGAGGGCTTCGTCGGGCTCGGCGTGCTGCTCGTCGCCGCCGGCGGCTTGATCGTGCTGTTCCTGAACGGGCGCCTGCGCAACAAGGCGACGCGCCGCGTGTTCCACTGGACGAACCAGGCCGCGTTCCGCCTGTCGAGCAAGCAGATCCCGCCCGAGAACTTCATGGCCTTCGAGCGCCAGATGGCCCACGGCCTCGCGCGCATCCGCCGCGAGCACGGGCGCCTGACGCTCGCGGTGCTCTTCACCTGCCTCGATTGGGGCTTCGCCTTGCTCTCGCTGTGGATGTGCTTCAAGGCGGTCGGCGATCCCCTGCCGCTGGGCCCCTTGAGCGCCGTGTTCGCGGTCGGCCAGGGCGCGACCTTGATCCCGGCTTTGCCCGGAGGGCTCGGCGCGGCCGAAGGCTCGACGGCGGCCGTGCTCGTGGCGCTCGGCTACGACGGCGGCCGCGCGCTCGTCGCGGCGCTGCTGTACCGCGCGGCCTACTACATCGTGCCTTCCTTGCTGAGCGTTCTCGTGCTGTGGGGGCTCAAGGTGTCCGAGCCGTCCGTGCTCAGAGAGGCCGCCGACTTCGCGAAGGGCTTGCCCCGGAAGTAGGTCTTAAGGCCCGGGGCGGCCTGGGCCCATTGCCGGGCGACGGGCGGCGCTCCGCCGCTTCCGGTCTCCCGGCGCGCTTGCTAATATCGATTGATGAGAACGGCGCTGCTGCTGTCGGCTCTTCTGGGCGCCCGCGCGTACGCCGCCCCCGACCCCGCCGCCTTGATGCGCTCCGCCCTTCCCGCCGGCTTCGCGCCGGCCGCCTTCGCAGAGCCCGTTTTCATCCCGGTCCCCGTGCCCGTCCTGATGCGGCTCCAGCTCGAGGGCGACACGCAGACCGTCGCGCTGGCTCCCCTTCTCGACCGGCATCTGGCCGCGACCGACTCGTTTTCGGGGGCGGGGGGGAGGACCTTGGTCAGCGGGACCTTGGATCTCGCCGGGGACGGCTACCTCGCGGTGACGCCTCCGGGCGGCCCGGCGCGCTTCGTCAAGATCGAGCGCGGCATGTCCGGGACCTGGAGCGACGGCGTTCACTCGTACCGAGTGACCCTGTCCGTCAACATCTTCCGCCCGCGCCTCGCCAATTTCATCCAGATCCGCGACACGGCGACCGGCCAGCTCGTCTGGGAAAACCGCATCCTCGAATTGTTCCGCCTGACCTACGCGGCGGGGGAGCCGGTGAACCTCGCGGGGCGCCCTTACCGCCTTTTTTATTCGCAGAAGCCGACCCTCGGCCTCTGCTTCATTTACGACGACGCGAGCTCCGGGACGCACGACTACAAGTTCTACATGGTCCCCGTGAACCAGATTCAGGGCCCGGCCCCCGTCTCCTATCGGATGTTCGGCGGGGACGTCGTGAGACTGCACGCCTCCTCCGACCTGTCCACCCTCCAGATCACCCGTTGACCCGGGGCGGTTGACCGCGGTTATGGACCCCGGGGCCGAAAATGGCTAAGATAGCCGCGAAATGATCGTTTGGGCCGCGCTGGTCGCGGGCGTCGTCGCCGCCTTCTTCGCCGGAGTGATGCTTCTGCATCGCTCGCTGTATGTGAGCGCGGTCAGCCTTCTGGTCGTCCTGCTTCAGACCGCCGTCCTCTTCCTCTTATGCGGCTCGCCCCTGCTCGGCCTGCTCCAGGTCATGATCTACGCGGGCGCGGTGATGGTCCTGGTCGTGGTCACGATCATGGCCGCCGGCTCGGAGGGCGAGCGCTTCGCCGACTTCTCATTCCCCCGGCCGCTGGCCTGGCTCGGGCTGATCGCGGCCGTCGCCGAGACCGCCCTGATCCTTTCCCGCGGGACCGCCCCGGCGGCCGTCGCCGTGGACCCGGCGCTTCAGATCCAATTGGGCGCCGTGCTCTTCAAGCCCTACGCCTTGGCCACCGAGGCCGTGACCTTGCTCATGTTCCTCGCCGCTCTCGCGATTGCCCCGGAAAAGGAGGCCTCGTGAACCTGACCGCGGTCGTCTGGGCGACGACGGGCGTCCTGTTTTCCTTCGGCCTCGCGATCGTCGTCCTGAGACGCCAGCTCCTGGCCATGCTGCTCGGCCTCGAGCTGATGCTCGCCGCCGTCAACGTGAGCCTCGTCCATCACGCCGGCCTCTTCAACGACGCCGAAGCCCTCGCGGTCGTGGCCCTCGTCATCGCCGTCGCCGCCGCCGAGGCCGTCGTCGGACTCGCTTTGATTCTGCGCATGAGGCGCACCGGGCGCGGCGCCGACGCGGCGCTCCTCACGGAGCTCCAGGGATGACCGCGGCCCAAGTGCCGTTGGCCGCCTGGCTCCTGTTCGCGGCCCCCGTGGCCGCGATATTATTCGGCTTTTTCGTGATGCGCCGCGTGAAGCCGGAGTGGACGCATCTGCCGATCCTTCTCTCGTGCGCGATCGTCACCGGGGCGGCTTTCTGGCTCGCCGCCGACGTCTACACCGGCCACAGCTTCGACCTGAACCTCTTCCGCTGGGCCGCGGCCGGGACCTTCGGCGTGGACTTCGGCCTGCGCGTCGACGGCCCGGGCGTCGCGGTGCTGGCGATGGTCGCTTTCGTCGGTTCCTTTATTCATCTGTACGCCGCGGGCTACATGAAGGGCGACCCGGGGTTCTCCCGCTTCTTCCTCGTGTTCCACCTTTTCTTCCTCGCGATGATCGGCCTGCTCACGGCCAACAACTTCGTCCAGCTCTATCTGTTCTGGGAATTGGTCGGCGTGTGCTCCTACCTGCTGGTCGGCTTCTGGTATCAAAAAGAGTCCGCTAGATCGGCCGCGCTGAAGGCCTTCCTGACCAACCGCGTCGGCGACTTCGGCCTCCTGCTCGCGGTGCTGCTGATCGTCCTCCAGTTCAAGGTCACGCATTTCCATCTGCTGTACCTGAAGGCCGCGAGCGGCGCCCCGTTCGAGCTGCTGCCGCTGATCGGCGTGTGCCTCGTGTGGGCCGCGTGCGCCAAGTCCGCGCAGTTCCCGCTCTACTTCTGGCTGCCCGACGCGATGGAAGGCCCGACGCCGACCTCGGCGCTGATGCACGCCGCGACGATGGTGACGGCGGGCGTGTTCCTGCTCGTGCGCTCGTGGCCGCTGATCTCGCTGGTGCCGGGCCTGCCGCATCTCATCGCGTGGATCGGCGCTTTCACCGCCCTGTTCGCCGCGATCGTCGCGGGCACGAAGAAGGACCTCAAGCGCATACTCGCCTACTCCACGGTCAGCCACCTCGGCCTCATGATGCTCGCTTTGGGATTGGGGCAGATCGGGGCCGCGATCTTCCACCTCATCGTGCACGGCTTCTTCAAGGCGGCCCTGTTCCTCTGCGCGGGCAACATCGCGCACGCCCTGCACCAGCCGACGGCGAACGTCGACGACGTCGGCGGCCTGCAGAAGAGCATGCGCCTGACCTACCTGTCGTTCCTGCTCGCGGCCTTGTCGCTCGCGGGCGTGTTCCCGTTCGGCGGCTTCTTCAGCAAGGACGCGATCCTCGACGCCGCCTGGCATCACGGCGGGCCCCTGGCCTTGATGGGCATGCTCGTCGCGGCCGGCTCCGCGTTCTACATCTTCCGCATGCTGTTCCTCGTTTTCTACGGGGCGCGCCCCGAGCAGAAGCGCGCGCCGCACGCGCACGAGGCCGAGCCGATCCTCGGCGTCCCGGTGCTTTTCCTGGCGCTCGGCGCCGCCGCCGCGGGCCTTCTCAAGGACCCGATCCAGCGCTTCGTCCTCTGCGGCATGCGCGGCCTGCCCAGCGGCCTGCCCGAGCTGAACCTCGTCTTGAACCTGCCCGGGGAGCCGCTGCTGCCGCACCTGAATCTCCTCGTCGCGGGCCTCGGCACTTTGATGGCCGTGCTCGGCGCGCTGGCGGCGTGGCGCCTGACGATGTCCGATCCCGGCTTCGACTGGCGCTGGCGCGGCGGGGCGGCCGAGGCGGTGTTCGAGTCGGATTTCGGCTGGAAGACCCTCGTCGACGGGTGCTGCTCCGCGGTCTCCCGGACCGCCGTTTTTGTAGGAAACTCGCTTGATCGGCGGTGGTTAGACGGCCTTATCGAGGGCACCAACGGCTTCGCCCGCGCGGCGGGCTCGGTGATCGCGCGCTCCGCCCAGGGCCGGGTGAACGACTATCTGTGGTGGATGCTGGCGGGAACGGCGCTGATTCTCGGGCGGGTGCTGCGATGAGCATGCCCCTCACCTTGCTCTGGGTCCTGCCTCTGGTCGGGGGGGTGGTCTGCGCCTTCCTCGGTTCGAAGGCCAAATACGCGGCGCTGGCGTTCTCCTCGGCGTTCCTCGGAGCGGCCGGCCTGCTCGTCTGGCTGCAGAGCTCGAGCGCCGGGCTGTCGGTCATCAACGAGATCGGGCCGGTCTGGGCGTACGGAATCTCCTATCGCTTGT